>SKHQ01000078.1 GCA_007116915.1 Candidatus Methanomethylophilaceae archaeon | reverse complement strand
CCATCATGCGCTGGTCAAGACCCGGGACCTCGGCCCGCAACGGGTCGCCGCCTATCATCGGCAACCCATAGGACCTTTCGATCACCATGGTGACACGGTCATCGGTGGCCTCCGCCGGTGAGGGGGGGATGATCACCATCAGCAAGGCCAGGGCCAATATGATGCAGACCACCCGCGCCATCCGTCTTTCACCCATAGGACCACCTCATACCAGGATCACCCCTATGAAAGCATCGACAGCATAGGTACAGGCGATACCCACTATCACCATGCCGCTGAAGTGGAATGAACCGCTGAACCAGTGACCGCCTTTCATCGTGCTCAAGGTAATCGAAGAAACTGCAGCGTGTATCGCGAGAATCACCAGAACGACCAGGGAGAGCACCTCCAGGTCGTAGGAAGGGTTTATTATACCTCCCATGAAGGCCCCAGCCGTACCTGATGCGACACCTTCGTACATAGTCTCAAGCACCAGGCCTATGTGTTTTATGACCGCGTACATTATCCACATCGTGCCCGCGAGTGCTACCATGGTGCCATATGCGACGCCAGTCATGGATGACACGAAGACGTCGCGCTTCTTCCTCAGGGCGAGGAACTTGTTCATGTTCTTGGATATGAAATAGGATGTCTTCTCCGGGCTGGAACCGTGTCCGGTGGTGTCGATGTACATCCGGGTGAACTTGTCTATGAAATTGCTCTCCGTCTCGGCTATGAAATGATCCCATGCTAGACCAGGGTCAATGGTGGTGTCCAGACGCTTGGAGAGATTCTCTATTGATGTGGAAAGGTATCCGAACTTATGCAGACTTATCTGCCTGACCGATGCGGGTAAACTTGCCGAACTGGCTTCCATTGACCTACCGAGTGCCCGTATGAACGACCCATAGATGTTGTCACGGTTGCTGATCCTCGATTCCTCGCGGTATATCAGAAGACCGGATATGAGCAGAGGGCTGCTCACCAATGGCAATGCTATGCGTAGCTCCACACCCTCGAGCCAAACATAGCCCATAAGCAAGACTATGGCCAGAATGTTGAACCCTATAAGGTAGATTAGCAGCATGTCGGTGGGGGTCATCATCCCCTTGGACATCTTGACGGACCAAGGATACCACAGCCGGTCTATATGCATGACAAAAATCGCCAGCATCAGGAAAATTACCTCCAAAACGAAGAACGTGAAGGTTATTCCCAGTAGCATCATCTCATTCACACCACCGCCGACCAGTGGAATGATTGCCACGAACACAACCAGGAATACCATGGCAACTATCAAGGCCACATATATCTCCTTGACGAACTCCATGTTCTTCAACGTGGCCTCGCCGTTGATGAGGAACTCATCCATAATGATCTCCTGTTCATAGTTGAAGAAGTTGCTCATCTCATCTCCTACATCGATGGCGTGTGCCAGACGGATGAAGAAGTCGCGTTCCATTTCGTTGCGGATGTTATCGGCCCTGAACCTTGCCGCTTCTGAAACGGTCATCCCGTAGTTCACTATCAGGTTGCGTATCTCAGCGCAGTCCTCCGCGATGATACCATAGTCCCGCATTTCCGCCACATATCCCAGGACCTTCTCGAGAGGAAGTCCTGAAGTGACCATTGAGGCCATATGGGTAACGAAGAGGGGCATGGTCTGATTCACGCGTTTCCGTTCCATCCCCACTTGCAGGAACGGTATGATGGATATCAGAAAAAACAACATCCCGGGTGAGAGGAGTATCAGATAAAGTTCAAGACCGGGGGGGCCAAGGTCTATACTGTAGATTAAGATGGTAGGGACTAACGTGCCTATGACCATGGTGAGCGCCACCACATAAACCAGGTACTTCCCCGGTTCGTTCTTTATGGTCTCATAGATACCCTCCATCATAAGGATCACCTAGATGAAGAACGGCAGGTTCTCCACACCTCCTTCGAAATATCTGACCAGGGCTGAATTTACCGAGACATAGTCGGTTATATCATTATCAACCATCTTCTTGATGATGGCTTCCCTCTTGTCCAGCTCATCGTATATCTTACGCTTGTCCAAGAATCCGTGCTCTGCGGCCACCTTCTCCTCCAGTATATACGAGTTCTGGAAACCGCGGAACTGATGAGTATCCGTGATGGGGTCCCATTTGAACACATTCTTGGTCAATACACCGCCTTCCTCTTTGGAGTAACCGACGAACTCCTCTACGCTGGTGACTCGGCGGAGTATCTTCCCGTCGACGTTCACGGCTGACTGGAACATCAGGACGTTCACGTTGTCGATGAAGGTCATCGGCACGTTGATCGGGTCACCGGTGAAACGTTGGATGAACTTGGTGGCATTGGCGGCGTGGAAGGTCGATAGGACGGGTATGCCGGTCTGCATCGCCTGGAAGGCCACACGTCCCTCCTCACCTCTGATCTCCCCGATTATCAGATAGTCCGGACGTGAGCGTAGGGCGGCTCGCATCAGATCGAACATCGTCACCTGATACTCCTTTGGTCCCGACTCACGACTGACAAGGCGTTGCCATGTTGCGTGTGGGGGTTTGACCTCTGGTGTGTCCTCAGCAGAGAATATCTTGTTACGATGGTCGATGAAAGACAGAATGGCATTGAGTGATGTCGTCTTTCCGGAAGCTGTCTCTCCGGAGAAGATCATATTCATCTTGTTCTCCATACATAGCCATATGTAGGCAGCGAGCTTGGCGCTCATCGTCCCCCACTTGACCAACTGCACACATGATATGGGTTCGGCAGCGAACTTCCTGATTGTGAATGAGGATCCTTTGCGGCTTATGTCTTCGGAGTAAACGATGTTGATACGCGATCCGTCCGGCATTGCACCGTCGACTATAGGCCTGGTGGGAGTGACCGGACGGCCGATCCGTTCGCTTAGAGCAATCAAAAAACTGTTCAGGTGGACGTCGTTCTCAAAACGTATGTTGCTCTCAAGGCCGAATTGGAAGGCTTTGTGTATGAGATGTATGTTCTCCATGCCTATCGCATGAACATCTTCGATGTAGGGGTCGCGCATTATTGTGTTGATAGGGCCGTAGCCGTTGATGTCACGGTGGATGAAATACCTGTATAGAGCGCGGTCCACCTCGGGAACAGGGATGGTGTACGACTTTCTTAAACGATCCGCGAAACTTATGTCCTTGGTCCGTACGACATCGTTGAAAAGATTCTCTATAAGCTCCTTCCGCTCATCATCAGTCTTGATGGCCTTCTCCTTGGCGGCTCTGATCAACATTGCAGAACGTATCTTGTTCAATATGGCTTTCTTCTCATCCTCCAACGGCCATTCGACGGATATGTAACGGTTTATCGCGGGGCAGACGTGGATGTAGGCATCGCCGAGGTCGTCCCCAACAGAATAAATGATATTCGCAGCGACAGGGTCGCCAAGGGCTGCTTTGCGTATATCATTGAGTTCCTTGACACTGAGCGACTCATGAAACATAGGAGGAGGTCCCATGCCTGCGGGCATATCATCGAGATATGCTTTAAGCAAAGGGCTTTCATCTGCGACCGCGAAGATGCTCTTCTTCATCCCGACACCTCTGTTATCTCAATGATGAGGCCGACATCGGGTTCGACACGGAACTCCACCATCTTGTCGACCTTGCCGCGTGCCTTGAGGTAGCGACGCACCTTGATGATGTGCCTTATACCGTAGGATGAGCTCTTGAGTTCTAGCTCGAAGTAAACGTCACAGGTCTGGCGCAGACGTTCTATCCCCGGCTGGTTCTTGAGCACGGTCATGATGAGGACCTTCCCGCCATGGACCATCTTCT
>SKHQ01000010.1 GCA_007116915.1 Candidatus Methanomethylophilaceae archaeon | reverse complement strand
TTCTATGATTTCCTGATCACCGGCGGGCATTACACGATATCCTCGATGTCGAGCCTGCCGTTCCTGCTGGTGGCCCTGATAGCGGGTCTGTTCATGGCGGTTGTCGAACTCTTCAGTCCTGGAGAGTACGATAACCTCATCACCCCCTTGGCCACCGCTGCACTGATGGTACTGCTGGGGTTCTGATATGGCGTGGTACGTTATCGACGGAATGGATGGTTGCGGCAAGAACACCGTAGCCGACGCCCTGGCGGATGAATTGGCCAAGAAAGGACGAGTCACATTCGTGCAGACTCATCCCTCCGACCGCATTGCCGGCAAAATGTCACGCCGACTCCTGGTCAAGGACGGGAAGTCCTATCAGGCATTTGCCACCCTATTCTTCATCATCGACGTGCTGGGCAGCCTGGTAAGGATGCGTTTCTGGAAAGGTTACGATGACATCATATTCGTCCGTTACATAATGGCCGCCGCCTACCTCCCCGACCGTCTTGTGGAGAGAGGTTACAATCTTATCGCCCGTGTGCTTCCCATGCCTGAACACCTTATCCTCGTTGATACTCCTCCCGAAAAGGCTATGTGCCGCATCATAGAACGAGGTCATGAACTGGAGATGTTCGAGACGGTGGAGAAGTTGGTCCGCATTCGGAACCGCATGCTCGGACAGAGTCATAAAGGCTGGACAATCATTGACAACTCCAACTCCCGCGAGAGTATTCGCCACCAATTGGAAGACTACCTGGGTTGAGGTAGCAATCACTTTATAGAGGGTGGATTAGTAATCCATCGGAGATTGCATGAGAGAGATGATACCGGTCCAGGACATCGTCCCCCGCGGAGGGATGAGTGTAAGGGAAATGATAGATGCGATGGGTTCATCCGGCGGTTTCACCGCCCGTAAGCTCTACCAGGCGGTGGAGGTCGCTGACCGAATGATGAAAAGTGAGGGTTGCCTACGCTTCCTTTCCTTTCCCGCCTGCATCATGGCCACCGGTACCCGCGGTGTCATAGTGGAGTTGGTCAAACGGGGCATGGTGGATGTCATCATGACCACCTGCGGCACATTGGACCACGATCTGGCCCGCACTTGGAAAGACTATTACCATGGCGATTTCAATTTGGACGACGCTCAGTTGCGTAACGAGGGCGTGAACCGACTCGGGAATGTCCTCGTCCCCGACGAGTGCTACGGTGAACTTCTCGAAGACAAGCTGATACCGATTTTCGAGGAGATACTCGACGGACGGTCCTCGATAAGCACCCATGAGCTCATAGACGAGGTGGGCTCACGTATAGACGATGAGAGGAGCCTTTTACACTGGTGCCATCGCATGGGGGTCAAGGTCTTCGTCCCCGGTATAACCGACGGCTCGTTCGGAAGCCAATTATGGATGGTGTACCAGAACAGACGTGACCTGCGTATCGACCTTTTCGCTGACGAACAGGCACTCTCGGACTTGACATTCGATGTCCCCGAGACAGGCGCGATCATCGTGGGCGGAGGAATATCCAAGCATCACACCATCTGGTGGAACCAGTTCCGCGGCGGTCTCGACCACGCCGTCTATCTGACCACCGCCGTGGAGTATGACGGATCACTTTCCGGTGCGCAGATAAGGGAAGCGGTATCCTGGGGGAAGGTCAAGGAGACCGCCTATCAGGTAACCGTTGAAGGAGACGCCACGATCAGCCTCCCTCTTCTAGTGGCCGCGTTGCTAGAGGACTGATGCCGATGAAGATCGCCGTTCTGCCTGGAGACGGTATAGGGCCGGAGGTTATCGGAGCCGCCGTGGATGTGCTCAATCATGTAACCCCCGATTTGGAGACCATGTACGGCGATGTGGGATTGGAATGCTTCTCCCGACGTGGCGAGTACCTACCTGAAGACACCATCGACCTGATCAAGCACAGCGACGCGGTACTCTTCGGCGCCATAACCACTCCCTTAAAAGCAGAGGGATACCGATCACCCATCCTCCGCATCCGTAAGGAGTTCGACCTCTACGCCAACCTGAGGCCGGTTAGGAACCCCGCCCCGGGGATCGGATTAGTGGATATGGACATCGTCATCGTCAGGGAGAACACCGAAGGCATGTACACCGGCGATGAAACCGTTGATGCCGAGGGTGTCGACCTCCGTCGTCGTGTAAGCCGTGCCGCCAGTGAACGTATATGCCGCTTTGCGCGTGATCTTTCCGAGACACATAAACGGAAGCGGATAACCTGTGTCCACAAGGCCAATGTATTGCGCAAGTCGGACGGACTGTTCCGTGATGTTTTCTATGAGGTCATGGAGGGAAGCATCATCGAATCCCGGGACATGATAGTGGATGCCGCCGCTGCGGCATTGGTCAGCAATCCGCAGGAGATGGACGTTATCGTGACCTTGAACCTTTACGGAGACATCCTCTCCGACGAGGCCGCCGCACTGGCTGGCGGACTCGGTATTGCACCATCAGCCAACCTCGGTGACCGTCATGCCTTGTTCGAACCCGTCCACGGGTCGGCCCCGGACATCGCCGGTATGGGAATAGCCAACCCCACCGCCGCTTTTCTCACGACGGCCATGATGCTCGAGCACATCGGCAGGATTGAAGAGGCGGTCAGGATACGCGATGCGGTCACCGCCTCATTGTCGGCCGGGCACAGAACCAGAGACCTTGGTGGAGGCCTAGGGACCATTGATTTCACCAAACAGGTCCTATCACGTCTTTAAGTCCATCAATGCCGTGGACTGACCAACGGGGCCAGTCTTGCCAATGATTCCGCAATCGGGTCGCCCACGACTGTGATTGCGATCGCATCGTGGGGACAGACCTCGACACAACGGCCGCATCCGCGGCACCGTCCTTGTTCGATCGATGCCTTGCCGTCCATTAACGTTACAGCGCTCACGAAGCACACGCCCTTGGTGCAGGCACCGCAGCCGCGACAGGAATCCGTCACCGATACGATGATACCGGGCATGGAGGTGATGCTCCTGCCCAGATCGTTGTCCAGATTGGGTATCATCTTCCACAGGCAACAACAAGGACAGCAGTTGCATATCGTCAAAAGGTCCTCCTTGGGACCGGTGTTCAACCACATGCTGTCGATCTTGTTCCTACCTATCAGGTGGACCAATCCCGCCTCCTGACAACGGTCCACGTGCTCCAGGGCCTCTTGCTCGTCGACCTGACGAGCCAATGACGGCGAAATACGTTCCGCGCCGGGGCCGAGGAACATGCATCCCAGTTCCCGAGGATAGTCATCACAGCGGTTGGACTCCCTACAGATGCAGAAATTCATTATCGCCCCGCCCTTGAACCTCTTGACAGTCTCACGGATGATGTCGGAGGGAACGACCAGGTCTTCACCGGGATCCACTTCCATTTCCATATTAATAATCCGGCGGACGGTGCCATCCCGTGGCAGTATCATGATGTCGTCGCCTTCGAAGAATGCCTTACCGATCAAACTCTTCAACAATGGCACACGAGTCAGGCGGGAAAGGACGAAACGGGTGTTGAATGTCCTTTTTATCAAAACCACATAGGCCTCGCTTATACTCCGTGTCATCTATCCTCCTTATCCAAATGGTTGTGCTCCTCCTCAGGATCGGTGACAACAAGCTCTGGATTGCAGCGCGGACGGTACTCCGGGCGCAGGGTGACATGATTGATGTTGTGCTCGGATCGCAAATAGCATTCGACCTCATTGAGCAGCCGGTCGGCCTCGGATACCTTGAGGTCTTGGCTCAAAGCGACATGAGCCTCGATATGGATCTCACACTCACTGAGCTGCCATACATGGACATGATGGAGACCATCGATGCCTTCTATCGACTTCACACCCTCCTCCATACTGAACATATCAAGTTCGGGAGGGGCGAACTGCATGAAGATCCTCACCGCATCCAGGATAAGCTTTGCAGAGAAGTACATCAGGGCGAAGCTGAT
>SKHQ01000017.1 GCA_007116915.1 Candidatus Methanomethylophilaceae archaeon | reverse complement strand
TGGCGCACCCCAGAGGGGGGTGTGGTGGGCCCAATGAGATTTGAACTCATGACCTCCCGGTTATCAGCCGGGTGCTCTAACCAACCTAAGCCATGGGCCCCTGTGATGGAACCTCGAATATAGCTAAACGATAAAAAGCTTTGCATCAATCAGATATGCCAGACAATCAGAAACACTTGTTATTTTTCAGATTCCAGTTTGATTTTGATTATTATATCAATCTACACAAAGGTTATCAATTATTATACGCCATAAGAATTCGTGAATCCGATCAAGGTCCTGGCAATAAACGCCCCGACATCTTTGTCGGAACTCCTCTCAAAAACAAAGGCGAGGGGTTTGGACATTGATTTCACCCAAATGGAATTTGAAAGTTTTTTGCAAGAAAATGAACAGGAAATTAACAATCTGACTCTGTTCTTCATCCGCAAAGGAAGGGTCGCTGAGGATCTGGCAACCTTGGCGAAGTATCATGATATTTGTGACACTCCCACCTTAGCCATCGCCCCCATCCTAGATTCTAAGAATACAAACATTCTCCGTTTTCTTCAAACCGACTTCATGATTTTGGATCCTTTCGATCCCGATGAGGTTCTGGCATGGATCGAGGATAATCTTCCTAAGGGAAACGATGAAAACAGTATGAAGGACATCATCAAAGGAATAGAAAGCCCTCTAGGCTCATGGCGTATAGATATATCAGCGGGTACGATCACACTCGATGGTGAATTGGCAACATTCTTCGGTTATGAAAAAGAACGTAAAGTGATGCCATTTGACGATTTCAAGTCAAAAATCCCCGCTAGCGTTTATGAACGTCTTTTACCACTTTTCCGTTGCAGCGGTTTCGATTGCAGAAAGGCTGTACAGGTAGATCTCGATCTTACACACCCTGAAGGGGGGGATGTCCGCTTGACATTCCGTGGCAAGAGGACATGCGATTCAGGCGGGGACGTCCACCGTTTGGAAGGTATCGCCTTCGACCGTTACCAGGGTAAGGACCTCGATTCCAGATTATTGGAGAGGGATCACATAATACGATGGATGATGGAGAAGGGGAAGGACTTGGTCATCACAGCCGATATCGAAGGCGTCATAACCTATCTGAATCCCGCCATGGAGTTGTTCCTTATCCAACATCGTGAGGTCTTTTTCAACCACAGCCTCCAGGATATCATCGGACCTCAATATTCAACATCACGTATCCAAGAGATTCTATCCAAACCCGACATAAGCAACAAGGTTGTACGCCAATACCATGGCAAAATGCCGGCGTGGTTGGAGTGGACGCTCAACGTCATCCCTACGCCAAAAGGGCCCGTGCTTTTGTGCACAGGTCGTGATGTAACTGAGGAGAAACAGGCTCAGAATGAATTGAAGAGGATGTACGATTCCTTCTCGGTCTTCATGCTCAATGCTCCCGGGGTGCTGTTCAGATGTCGGGCTGATAAGAGTTTCACCATGGTGGAGATAAGTGACGAGATCGAGAACATGCTGGGATATCCCGCAACCGATTTCGTGAACAACTCAGTACGGGAGTTCGTGAGCGTCATGCATCCCGAAGACGTCCATATGGCCAATGAGATCGTCAGGAGGGCGGTATCCAACGAGACCGACATCCTTTACCGTTTCCGTCTTATAGCAAAGGACGGAACGACGATTTGGGTACAGGAGAACTCCAAATTCGTCACCGGTGAAGACGGCATTCTTTACGTAATCGGCATACTAACCGATGTGACTGAACATTATCTCATCGAAGAGGCCCACAAGGAAAGCGTCAACCGTTATGAGGGCCTGTTCAACAACATGCAGACCGGTTTCGCGGAGCAGAAGCTCATCTTCAATGAAGAGGGGGAGGTCATAGATTTGGAGTATGTGGATGTCAACCCCGCTTTCGAAAAGGAGACTGGCCTTCCGCGTTCAGTCATCGGTAAGTCCTTGAAGAAGATCATGCCCAATTTCGAGGATTTCTGGTACAACTCGTTCATTGAGGTCGGTATTACTGGTAAACCGCAGAAAAAGACCAACTATGTGAAGGACGTAGACCGTTGGTTCGACGTGTTCATGTTCAGTCCTGGAAAGGGTAGGACCGCACAGATATTCCTGGACATCAGTGAGACGATGCGTCTGACCTCGTTGATAGTTGAGAGTGAGGAGAAGTACCGGGAACTTTTCACCACCATGCCCATAGCCTTCGCCCTATGCGAGTTGACTGAGGAAGAGAATGTCAATGAATTAAAAGTCTTAGAGATGAACCCTGCCATGAAGAGCCTATCGAAAAGGGCGCCTGTCAATAACTCCGATATACCACATAAGGAAGTATGGTTGGACAGATGGCGAACAATAATGAGGGTGAAACAGCCGATGCAGTTCGAGGACATCCTCCCCGACTCAAACATCTGGTTACAAGTAGTCTCCTTCCCAGTCGAAGGATCAAGATTCGCCGTCTTCATGGAGGACATCTCCCAGAGGGTTGTAATCGAGAAGAACCTCAAATCCGCCTTGGATGAGAAAGAGCTCGTTCTACACGAGCTGAACCACCGGGTGGGCAACAATCTGCAGATGATGATATCCATGTTGCAGATGCAGATGCTCAACATGAGGGGGAAGGCAGGCGTGGAGGCTTTGATGAAGACGCAGAATCGGCTGACATCGATGGCCCGTGCCTACCAGCACATCTACTCCACCGGCCCGGGGGAGGCGATTGAACTCGGCGGTTTCATGCGCAGCCTTGCCGATGACATACTCGAGAACATGGCCACCAGCGGAAAATTCGGTTTCTCGGTCAACGACCTGAGCATCAATATCACATTGGAGAGCCTGGTCTACATAAGTTTCATCGTTAACGAGCTGATAAGCAATTCCGCCCTGCATTCGTTGCAAGGAAGGAATTCAGCACATATCACCCTTGAGATTTCAACAGCCAATGAAAAACTGAAAATCCTCTATCGTGATGACGGCCCTGGCATAAAGGATCTGGAGTCTTTGCGCCGGAACTCTAAGAGCATAGGTATGCGCATGGTGATAACCATGGTCGAGAGGCAACTGAATGGAAATGTCTCGCTGCACCAGGACCCTTGGGCTCTGGAGTTGGAGATCGGGAATCTTCGCCGTCAGACCTGGACGTCCATATCATGAACGGAACATGACGCCCATCGGATCCCCTACCGCCCTGGCTTTGACCTCTATACGGTCCACTTCGGCGGAACCGTCGATGTTATTGTAGTTGCTGCGGTCGACGTCCACCTCCACGCTTATGTTCACGCCCCCGGCCTCTGCGGCGCGGCGTATGGCGTTCTCGGTCACCATCTCCTTTGCCCGTTCGATAGCCTCATGGAGGCGCAAAGCCTTCACGCGGGCGGAGAAGTTGCTTGTTATCTGGTATCCCCCGCCTTTCAACGGACGTATAATGGCGGACGAGTACTCGGATATCTTGGAGCATATCGTCCCGACCGCATTGCCGACATCATTGTCCATGGGGATGATCACCTCCACACCGAGACGGTCCTGCAATGGCGGCAGGAACACATATGAAGGTCCGCCGAGCCCAACCACTGGTATGTTTATGCGCATGTTGACATCGACGAGGTCCATGAAGCCGTCGCCGACGGCGGTACGCAGCAACCTGGACATGGAATTGCTTACGGTGATGTCGTTGGTCTCGTCTATCAGCACCTTGCGCATGATGCCCATGCCCAACTCGGAGACGATGCGATGAAGGGCCTTGTCCATGAACTGCTGCGGTGTCATGTTCGCGGCCGAGGCCTCGTGGAGCAGGCCGTGGTATGCCGCGTCCTCATCACCGGGTATGAACCTGCCCTTGACATGCAGAAGGTCGGTGGGGGTAAGTCCGGTCATGATCACGTTGCCGTACTCCACCAGGCGGTCGATGATGCGGCTGGATGTGACTATGTGCGGATTGCCGTCTATGGCCTGCTGGATTGTGCAGGGGGCGTTGTCCCTGATGAATCTGTACATCTCCCCCTCCCTGCCGCCCAGCTTATCGACTTTGGAGTTATGGGGGATGAGGAACAAGTTTCCATCCCGGTGTCGCAGACGTTCGGTCAATGCTGGAAACATCAGGGCGGCCATGCTCAATGGGACCACTCTGTTCGGTCCTATCTCAATACGGTCGTTCTTGCCCCGGCGGATGTGGGAGTCCCCTCCCAGGCCGATGGTCAGCGCATCCATGGCCTTCACGTGGGTGCGGCGGTCTCCTACCACTGCACCCTCCTGGCGCACTGTCGGTAGCCCTTTGCGTATGTAGACGATATCGGTGGACGTGCTGCCCATGTCCACCACGATGCAGTCATCCTGATGGGACAGGAATCGCCCTCCCAAGGCAGAGGCGGCAGGTCCGGACATTATCGTCTCCACCGGCCTCGCCCTGGCGGTCTCGATGTCCATCATGGTGCCGTCCCCGCGCAGGACCATAACCTTGGCATCTATCCTCTGCTTCCTTAGCATGAAGACTATGTCATTGAGGAAATCATCGATTATCGGTAGGAGGCGGCCGTTCAGTATGGCCGTGACCGTCCTTTCCCTCACGCCGAGGTCCTCGGACAGTTCATGGGCAGCGATGACAGGCAGTTCACTGTACCCTCTGATAAGGGCTCTGGACCTCTCCTCATGGGCGGGGTTCAGGACCGAGAATTTGCTGGAGACCACCAGAGCATCGACCTTCCCCTCCATGGAAACGACGGCCTCCTCCAATGCCACTTCGTCCAGGCCATGCTCGGTCCTTCCTTTGACGTCATGACCGCCGGAGATGTACGCGCTCATGTCCGAGCCCGGGGACCAATCATTACCGGGGTTCCATCCTATCCCTATGAGTCCTACCCTTCCCCCCTTCCCTTCCAGTATGGAGTTGGTGGCCAAGGTGGTCGATAATCCCACGAACCTCACCTCACGGTTGTCGAAGGCCCTTTGCATCATCAGGTCCTCAATGGCTTTCATCATCCCGATAATGAGGTCTTGATGGGTAGTTGGGGTCTTGGCCCTGGCAAGGACAGTCCTGGTCTTCACGTCCATGACTATGGCATCGGTGTAGGATCCCCCGGCATCGATGCCCAGGCCCAAAGTGCGAATCCCTTCTTCACTCATCCTTCTAGCTCAACGGCATAGACCATGAAATACCTTGTCCGAGTAACCAGTCCGATGGACAGTTCAACACTTAATTATAGGGTTGAATGCGTTATAAACAAGACCAGACGGTGACCTGATGATAAAGAAAGTCGAGAAATTGGTGGAAAGCCTGAACAGTCGTTACAAGGAGAGGGAGGATGAGATATCCGGAGCGCTTCTGGCGCTGCTCTCGGGGGAGCACGTTCTGTTCATCGGCCCCCCCGGCACAGCCAAGAGCATGCTGGCCAAGGACATATGCCATTGTCTTGACCAAAGCAAGTTCTATTACTACCTGCTCACCCGTTTCACCTCCCCGGAGGAGGTCTTCGGACCCCTTTCGCTGGAGAGTCTGAAGGCCGATGAGTTCCGTCGCCGCACAGAAGGCTATCTGCCGGATTCTAACATAGCGTTCCTGGATGAGATATTCAAAGCCAACAGTTCCATTCTCAACAGCCTTCTGACGATTTTGAACGAGAAGAAGTTCCATAACGGCAGGAAGGTCATGGACGTGCCCCTCTATTCCCTTTACGGCGCATCCAATGAACTACCGGAGGAGGACGAGGGTCTGCAAGCGCTGTACGACCGTTTCCTGTTCAGGTACTACGTGTCACCGATCAGCGGCGATGAGAATTTCGCCGCCATACTGTCCTCTTCCGACCAAGGATTCGAGCCCCCGGTGCACATATCCATGGACGATATACTGTCCAATAGGGCGAACGCCCGTGGCATGGAGGTCGACGATGAGGTACTGGCCACCATACTGGCGCTGCGTGAGGATTTCCGTCGTTCCGACCGTTATGTCTCCGACCGCAGATGGAAGAAGACCGTCGATGTGATGAGGATAGCCGCGGCATCATTGGGGAAGGAGAGGGTGGACATCAGCATGCTGCCTATACTCCAACACCTGCTATGGGACGTACCCGATGAGAAGGAGTCCGTCCGGCGCGGGATCTTCGAATCCTGCGTTTCCCACGGGGTCAACCTCAGCAATCTGAGGAAGGAGGCCGAGGAACTTTTCAGACTGGCCGTCTCATCACGGAACCTCGTGGACGCTGATGCCCGGTTCCCTCGGGTGGTCTACTGTTACGACTGCAACAGTTCGTTCACCAACCTCGAGATATTGAGGAAGCACAATTCAGCTCATCCCAAGCACAGTTACATGGATCCGTTCGACGACTCCCGTGGCCGTTCCAAGGGATTCCGCAAGTACGGATACGAGGAACTGATAAACATGCTGGAAAAGGAGCATGGATGGAAACTCACCGAGAAGACCGACTCCCCTCAGAGCCGTCTATACCGGAAAGAGGTACAGGACCTGCGTTCACGTCAGCAAAAGGCTTTGAAGGGTCACGATCAGGAGAGGGCTTCACTCCTGAAGGAACTGCAGGACAACATATGGCTATCTCAGAGGGACCGTAAGGACCTCCAGTTGATATTCGACCATCGCATAGTCGTGCTGCAGGAGATTAACGTCCTGCTGGACGACATAGGGAAGGTTCTGGACTGACCATGGAATACGATGGAGGTCTGAGGGTCAGTGCATCAGCCCTGATCGAAGCCCAAGAGATCCGGGACATAATCTCCTATCCTCGTCGTATACCGAGGAAGAGGCGTGATGAGATCGCACTGATATCGGCCGAGGAACTCCTCGGTGAGCATGAGATAAAGGACCATCGCGCCTTCATAGACGACTATGGGATTCTCCTCAACCTCCTGGTCTCTCTGCGTTCATCAGAGAGATGGCAGAGATTGAAGGAGATCGCCGCCCGCAACGACCTGATGCCGATAGTGATCATGAGGATGTTCCTTCCATACGTTTTCGATGTTCTGGAGGGAAACCTGGATCTAAGGACCGCTCTCCCGGAGGAGGTGGACAGGTTGTTCAAGGCCCAGGACCAGTTGTGGGACGAGGAGGTGGATGAGGATGAGAAGGAGAATGTCGATCCCAGTCAGGCCATCTTCGACGAGATCATGCGCGATTCCCTCAAGGGGAAACTTTCGGAGATCAACATCAATCTCCAGGCCGACATCAAAGTGATGGAGCTCCTCAGCATGCTGTTTCCCGGCAAGGGTTTCGATTACACCGTGCGCGAACTCCACCGGGAGTTCCTTGGCAATCTGGAGGACTATGCCGATCTGGTGAAGAGGAACGAGGATCTGCAGAGGATAGTGGACATAATTGGAAGGATGGAGTCCGAACTGGGTAGGAAGAGGGAGGCCAAGAGCACCGGTCATTCCGAATTCCATAGCCTTAGATTGAGCAGTGACATCCACCGTATGCTGCCCAGTGAACTCATGAACCTCATCGATGTGGACCTTGAACCGGTGTTCTATGCGAAATTCACCGAGAGCAAACTGATGACCTATCACCTCCGTGGACGAGACCAGGTATCCGGACCTCCGCAGAACCGGCGGAAGGGGCCGGTGATCGCCCTTGTCGACACCTCGGGTTCAATGTTCGGTGAGCCGGAGGTGATCGCCAAGGCGGTGGTGTTGGCGATAGTGAGGAGGATGATACCTGAGAACCGGGATGTTAAGGTCATCCTATTCTCCACAAAGGCCACTGAGATAAGCCTTACCGACCGGAAGAAGATGGGCAAGGAGTTCCTCGATTTCCTTTCCTACAGTTTCGGCGGAGGAACCGATTTCAACATAGCCCTGCGTGAAGGTCTCCGTTCATTAAGGGAAGGGGAATGGCAGGGTGCGGACCTGATGTTCGTCTCTGACGGTTATTCAGTCCTCAACGATCCGGCCCATATGGATGAATGGAGTGTCCTCAAGAGTGCCAATGACGTCCGGGTGTACTCGATCATCATCAACAATGACAACGCCGGCGGCCTACGCGAGATATCCGACCACGTCTACATCCTTGACGAGAAGGCGATCGAGGAGAAAGGCGGGGAGTACGGCCGCCTCATCGGTGACCTGATTTGAAGATTTCCATCCCATCCACCAGGTTCGAGGCCATTGACGGACGGTTGCCGAGATGGAGATGGGTATACGAAGCCAGTGTGTTGTTCTCGATCATACCGTCCATACCGTCCTTGATGCCTCGTCCTCTAGCCATGTGGTATGAGAAACTCACATCCCCCACTCTATTCACGTGGGAGTAATGGAACTCATGTCCGCGGAAAGAATCTCCCACGGATGCCATAGGGCCTTTCTTCTGGACATCGACCTGCACATAGCTCAAGGCTTGTAGTTTGGTCGTCATGCTGACCTCGGCATCGAATATTCCACACATGGTATGTTTCCGTCCTTCCAGGTCAGACATTCCTTTGGTCAGATACATCATGCCGCCGCATTCGGCGTATATCGGCATGCCTGCAGATGAGCACTCCCTTATCTCATTCATCAGTCCGTCATTGTCAGCAAGGTCTTGAGCGAACAACTCCGGGAACCCACCGCCGAAGTACAGACCATCGACATCGGGCAAAGGGTCTTTCAACGGCGAGAACTCCACGATCTCCGCCCCACGGCTAATTAGTATGTCCAGATTGTCCTGGTAGTAAAAATTGAATGCATCATCCCTGGCGACTCCCAGTCTGACCGTCGCAGCCCGGTCGCCGAATATCCCGTTATCACCAATTACTTCGAGATCAGGAGCCGATCTGGCGATTTCAACGAGAAGATCCATATCCAGATTGTCTTCGATCAAGTTTCTGATAGCATCGTAACGTCCTTCAGAGAACTGTTCCTTCGCAGGTACCAGTCCCAGATGCCTACTCTTCAGGCCTATGGCCTCACTGCGGGGAAGGCCACCGATGAAAGGCACGTCTCTTATGGAGTCCTTCACCATGGACTCGTGGTTCTTGGAGCCAACCTTGTTTGCGATCACTCCGCCGATATTCACATCAGGGTCGTAGCGTTTGAAACCCTCCACGACCGCACCGACACTACGCGCGGATCCCGACGCATCGGTTACCAAAATTATCGGAGCATCCAACACCTTCGACAAATGGGCGCTGCTTCCTTCCTCGCTCCGTCCGTCGACACCATCGTACATACCCATGACGCCTTCGATCACAGAGACGCCAGAGCCGACGCAGGACTTCTGGAAAAGCCCCATAACGGCCTCAGGGAACATCCACGTGTCAAGATTTCGACATTTCCGATCCAACATCATGTCGTGGTGCATGGGATCCAGGAAGTCCGGTCCTGACTTGTATGGCTGAGGGTCCAAACCCATCTCCTTGAGAGCTAACAGGATTCCGACAGTGACCGTTGACTTACCTATTCCCGAACGCTCGCCGGCTATGAGGACGCGCGGTGCCTTCATGAGGTTGGATAATTCATCCATCTAATAAATAGTGTCCCGATTTTGATTACGGACATTTCCTCTGGGGAAGCTTATGACGAAGCGAGCACCATCGGTACCTTCTTCCCATATCCTCGCCTTGGAGATCTCAAGTATCTCTTTCGTAAGGAAGAGTCCGAAACCGCTTGTCCTTCCATAACCGTTGCGGAAGATGAGTTCCTTCTCATCGAATGGTATCCCGGATCCATCATCCTCTATAATCACGAAATATTCATCATTGGAATCGAACCAGCCGGTCTTTATGGTGATATGTCTTGCACCATCGGCATGTGAGCGAGCGTTATGGATTATATTGTAGATCGCCCTGCTTATCAGAGCGTCGGCGTAGACATCCACATTCTCGACGTCCATGGAAATGTCCATTTTTTGATGGATATCCGCTTCGGTCAATGCACTCTCAAACACATCCCGCAGATTTATCCAATCCAACGAGGTCCCCAGCCCCTTATAGCTGCGGTTGAAATTTACAATCCCTTCGGCCTTCAAACAACCATCCAGGATCTTATCAAGATACTTCATCCGCTTATCTTCATCATTAACGGCCATTGCCAGTTCCGCATAGCCGTGTATCACCGTCATATGGTTCAACATGTCGTGACGGCTTATGCTGTTGAGCAACTCCAACTTATCCAATGCTATCCTCACTGAGTCGTGGTAATGAATGACATCGGTGACCTCTCGGAGCATGAAGGCGGTACCCAGCTCTCTACCGCCGTTACCACGCAATGGGAACCTTATGACGCTAAAAGTCCTGAGCTGACCGTCACTCTCCAACTTAACGAATTCACTAATATGGTCGTGTCCCATGGCTTCAAGACATTCCGGAGGGAGGACATCCTCCATCCGACTGCCACGTATCTTCTCGAAACACGATGCGAACAGTCTTTCCGCAGGGAGGTTCGCATATGCCACCCTTCCTTCAGGATCGATTGCGACGATCACATCCATCATCTCATCCAGTCCCGTGCTGCATATACAGGGGTCATAGTTGTGGATGTTCAGACGTATCGACGCCATGAATACGATTATCAGGAAAACAGTGTACAAGGACAGGCTGACGAATAGAGGGTCCCCGTTGATTATGTCGAAATTAAGGTAGAATGAGCCTAAGAGGAGGATGAAACCACCAGCGCTTATCAGGGTCAGCGTCTCGTGGTATCTACTCCTGGATGATGTGAAAGCCTGGAAGGGGAGTATGATGGTGAAAAGGGAACAGACCAGGGCGAACAGGATGAGGGCCGCTGCCAACCATCCCATCTCCGGTATCACGTAAGAGTATCCGTCATCGATTATCGAATATTCAGATATGTAGGCGCCAAAGGGGTTGATTACGGCGATAGCAACCACCAGCAAAGCTATGCCCTGCAGGAGTCGGATTCTCCCAACTTCCCATCTGTTCGGTCTCTGCGAGTAGTCGATAGCTATTAACAAAGCCAAGAAAACGAAGGCGTAACCGATACCGTCCAGCAATCTGTACATTATCTCTTTGACCGAAGAAAGGTCGGAGAAAACCATCATAAGATATGCCACGAATGAAATGACCAGAAGTATGGCCATATATTGTACCAACTCATGAGGTCGCCCCCATCTTTTACTCAAAGCCGCATATAGTATGGCAAGACAGGCGATGAGCCAGACCAGCGACGCTGCTGATAAAAAGCCTATACCGACCAAACTCATCAAACCCGTGTTCGGTTAAGCATCATGAGCTTATATCGATTTCGTCTAAATTATTATCCAGTTAATGCGTCAGGCGGACAAGACGACTTTACTGGTCCATGTGGTAACTTTTATCTATTCTCGAGGGGATGGACGGATGATCGATATGGGCCAGGGACTGAAGAACAGGGGATATTCCCGCGATGATGTTGATGAGAGGCGCAAGGCCGTCGAGGATTTCAGTTCCGCCCGCCTCGATTCGGTGGCCGGATATACCATCGAACCTGAAGGCGCCAAGTCCAACATCGAGAACATGATAGGCTGCACCCAGATACCTTTGGGATATGTGGGTCCCGTGATGGTTAACGGTGAATATGCAGAAGGTGAATTCCTAGTCCCGATGGCTACCACCGAAGGGGCCTTGATAGCATCTGTGAACCGTGGATGCTCTTTGCTGAACTCCGGCGGGGGTGCTAACGTCAGGGTCATCGGTGACAATATGACGAGGGCGCCAGTGTTCCGCGTCGATGGTGTGATTCATGCCATGGATGTTATAGACTGGATAGGTGAGAACATAGAGTCCTTGAAGGATGCAGCCGAATCCACCACCCGTCGTGGCAAGCTTCTGGGAATCGAAGCGTTCCCCAACGGTAGGAACCTCTTCCTCCGTTTCTCTTACCACACTGCGGACGCCATGGGAATGAACATGTGCACCATCGCCACTGAGGCAGCATCCCGGGTGATAGAGGAGAACACCGGGGCGGTGATGATTTCCGTTTCGGGAAACATGTGCACCGACAAGAAGCCCGCAGCCATGAACATGATCTCCGGACGTGGCAAGACGGTCATAGCTGACTGCATCATACCCGGTGCCGAGATAGAGGAGCGCACCAAGGCGTCCGTTGATTCCATCGTGGAGACAAATTACCGTAAGAACCTGGTAGGAAGCGCCATGGCCGGAGCGCTGGGACAGAACGCCCATGTGGCCAACATGCTGGCGGCGATGTACATAGCCACCGGTCAAGACCCGGCCCAGGTCGTCGAGGGAAGCATGACGTCCACCCTCTGTGAGAAAGTGGACGACGACCTGTATATATCCGTCCGCATCCCCGCCCTGGAGGTGGGTAGTGTCGGAGGTGGAACCAAATTACCCACACAGTCCGAGGCTTTGGACATCATGGATTGTCGCGGTGAAGGGAAGGCCTTGAAACTGGCGGAGATAATGGCCGTGGCAGTTCTGGCCGGTGAGTTGTCTACCTTGGGAGCTCAGTCGGCAGGTCATCTGGGCAAGGCCCACGCCGAGTTGGGTCGTTGAGTCCCCGGTGGATATATTTAATAACGGATTGTGCAATCCGATGAATGATGCCAGTCATCAATTTCAACTACCAGGACCTATGCCGCTTGATCGGTGAGGAAGTTCCTAAGGACATCCTGACAGAGCGGATCCCCATGCTGGGGGCTGACATGCAGGACACCACTGATGGTGATGAGATGTCAGTGGAGTTCTTCCCCAGCCGCCCCGATCTCTTCAGCGTTGAAGGGGTCGCCCGGGCGCTGCGTGCTTTTCTGGGTTTTGAAAAAGGGCTGAAGCATTACGATGTCGAGGAAAGCGGTCTGACCATGAAGGTCGACCCCAGCGTCAAGAGTGTCAGGCCGGAGATCGCTGCCGCTGTGGTATGGGGCGTCGATATCGATGACGCCTTCATACGTTCACTGATGGAGGTTCAGGAGAAGCTCCATATAACCATCGGTCGGAAAAGGGCCAAGGTGGCCATAGGCGTACACGATCTTGACAAGATCAAAGCGCCCTTCCTCTATGCCGGTGTCGAACCCGAATCACATTCATTCATACCTTTGGGTAAGGCGGAGAGCTGGAATCTGCGTGAGATTCTGGAGAACCATGAGAAAGGAAGGGAATACGCCCATCTGATGGACGGTATGCAGGTCTATCCGTTGATCACCGATGTTGAATCCCAAGTCCTTTCCTTCCCACCCATCATCAATGGTACCTTGACAACCGTCACAGATGACACCCGGAACCTACTCATCGATATGACCGGTACCGACCGTAAGGCCGTTGATGGGGCGATGAACATCCTTGTGACCGCTCTCGCCGAAAGAGGCGGTCGCATAGCTTCTGTGAGGTTGGAAGGGGAAGAGGTCCGCATCACGCCGGACCTGGAGCCTGTCGCCCTGACTTTGGACGTGGCGCGTTGCAACGAATTCTTAGGCACCAAGCTCACGCCCGAAGAGATGTCGGACTGCATGTCGAGGATGGGTTATGATTCCAAGGTATCGGGGGATACTTTACAACTTAAAGCCCCCGCGACAAGATTGGACCTACTTCATCCAGTGGATCTTGTGGAGGATGTCGCTGTGGCATACGGGTACGAGCGCTTCGGTTCCACTCCCATAACGGTGCAGACTTATGGTTCAGAGATGCCGTTCACCTCCATTGCTGACGGTATCCGTGACATAATGATCGGCCTTTCATATTTCGAGGTCACAACCCTTATTCTGAGCAACCCTCACGACGAATTCACTCGAATGGGTATGGAAGAGGGCAGGGTGGTCCGCGTGACCAACCCCATCAGCGAGGATCACACCTGCATGAGGGCCAATCTCATACCAAGCATGATGCGTGTGTTGAGAAGGAACAAGCACCGTGACCTGCCGCAGAGGATATTCGAGGTAGGGGACGTGTTGAAGTGGACCAAGACCCACCGTCATGTGGCAGGTTTGTGTGTACATTCAAAGGCCAGTTTCACTGAGATGAAGTCGACAGCCGAGTCCCTGTTGAGGGAGATGTCCCTGGATTACGAGCTTGTCGCCAGCGATCATCCCATGTTCATACCGGGACGAGTGGCGTCCATAGTAATCGATGGAGAGGAGAGAGGTCATTTCGGTGAGATGTCTCCTGCAGTCATAGGCTCCTATGAGATAGGATACCCGATTACCGCCCTCGAACTCGACCTGGGCCCCAAATTGAACTAGTGTAAATTATATAGTGCGACGCTTTTCCATGGCTGAGCAGAGGTGGCTGAGCCTGGACCAAGGCGCCGGTCTTGAAAACCGGTGGTGGTGACACCTCGGGAGTTCGAATCTCCCCCTCTGCGCC
>SKHQ01000007.1 GCA_007116915.1 Candidatus Methanomethylophilaceae archaeon | reverse complement strand
TGAAAAGAATGGTGCAGGGGAAGGGATTCGAACCCTCGAACGTCTGCACGACTAGACCCTGAATCTAGCACCTTTGGCCAGGCTCGGTAACCCCTGCTTTAGGACGCTCAATCGCATCATCCTACTAAAAGCTTAGCAATAAGGAAGGGGTTTCCGGGGGCTGGACCCCCGATTATTAAGCTTTAGAATGGTCAGGCTTCAGCCCTTCATTATCTTCATCCAGCCACCGCTCTCGTAGATGGCAAGTCCCCTCTTCATGAGAGCAGACTGGAAATCCTCCCAGCTTATGATCTCCAGCCTGTCGTTGTTACCCTTGGTGAACTGAACACCGTCGGTTCCCTTTACGCGTCCCGGCTTGAGACCCTTGTTCTCGGCGATCTGCCTTGCCTTCACTATGTTGATTTTCTCCATAACCATTGCCTATCCCTCCTGCTTCACCATACCTATCCAGTATGATAATTATGCTATTTCTTTGAGGAATATATATATCTTTGCAAAAAAAACAGCTATCCAGATGGTTTTTCATATATAAAGCTAACTATTAAAGGCAATTATTAGCCAGTATTTTTCCTTGTAATAGATATACAATTATGATGAGAAATCAGAAAGAAAGATAACTCGGATAGTCCATCCCTGAGCGATAATATGTCCCTTTTCGGTTCATCAGGTATCAGAGGTAAGGTGGGGGAGAAGATAACCCCCGAACTCGTACTCTCCATTGGCGCAGCGGTGGGCACATGCAATGATGAGGTTATCATCGCCAAGGACACGCGCACCTCCGGAGACATGATGGTAGGCGCTCTAGTGGCGGGCATATGCTCCGTCGGTTCCGAGGCCCATTGTGCCGGCATACTGCCGACACCGACCCTCGCCCGCGCTGCAGGTTGTTTCGATGCGGGTGTCATGGTCACCGCCTCCCACAATCCCGCCGAGTACAACGGAGTGAAGCTTTGGAACCCCGACGGGTCGGCTTTCGATCCTGAACAGACAATGGAGATAGAGACTCTGATAATGAATAGGTCATTCCCGCTCAAGCGTTATGATGAACTGGGTATGATGCATGTGCATCACGGAGCGTTGGACGCTCACCGTGAGGCGATCGGGAACCTTCTCCAATGTAATTGCGACATCGTGATAGACTGTGCGTCAGGTCCGACCTCGCTGATCACCCCGGGCCTTCTCTCCGATATGGGAGGTAAGGTGGTCAGCCTCAACAGCCAAGTCGACGGCAGATTCCCAGGGAGGATGCCTGAACCCACTGAAGAGAATCTCACCGACCTCATCTATATGGTGAAATCCCATGGCGGCATAGGCCTAGCCCATGACGGCGATGGCGATCGCGCGGTAGCCGTTGATGAGATGGGTCGATACCTTGGTGGCGATGTGCTGTTGTCCCTGTTCGTGGATCACATGAGGCCTTCCAAGGTCGCTGTGCCCATCGATGCCTCATTGGCCATAGATGATATGGTCAAGGAAGTTGTCAGGACCAAGGTCGGTGACGTCTACATCTCCGATGCCATGAAGAAGGAGGGCATATCATTCGGTGGTGAGCCTTCAGGTACGTTCGTTTTCGCCGAGCAGGGTTACTGTCCCGACGGGGTCTACGCCGCCGCCCTACTGGCCAGCATGGCCTCCGAAGGCCGTCTCGCTGATCGTGTGGATGCATTGCCCAGTTACCCGATGGTCAAGAAGAAATACCAGTACAGCAACGCCAAGGGCGCCATACTGCAACGCATGGAGGACGAGGTCTCCTGCCTGGAGTGTGAGGAGGTTGTCACCTTGGACGGTTTCCGTGTCGGCCTCGGGGACGCTTGGTTCCTGATCCGGTTCTCGGGAACGGAGCCCATAATACGTCTTACTGCCGAGGCCCGCGACGAAGCCCGGCTGAAAGAGGTCGTGGAATCGGCTGAGGATCTAGTTAAGAGGTGTCT
Organism: Candidatus Methanomethylophilaceae archaeon; assembly: GCA_007116915.1. Lineage (GTDB taxonomy): Archaea > Thermoplasmatota > Thermoplasmata > Methanomassiliicoccales > Methanomethylophilaceae > PWHV01. Next base: position 2,088 of record SKHQ01000007.1, on the reverse strand, counting down.
GTGATGAAGGCTTTGATATTGGCGGCGGGCGAAGGTACCCGCCTAAGACCACTTACCAGTAATGTGCCCAAACCCTTGTTGACAGTCGCCGGCAAACCCTTCATGACCCATACCATAGAAGCCTTGAAGGCGGTAGGCGTGGAAGAGGTCATCATACTCACCGGCTTCCGTGGCGACCGTATACGGTCCCATTACCGCAACGGCGAAACACTGGGAATAAAGATCAGCTACCTGGAACAGAAAGAGCGGAAGGGCACCGCCCATGCCATAGGTATGGCAGAGTCACAAATCGACGGCCCCTTCTTCTGCCTGGCCGGGGATGTCCTCGTTAACGCTGAGGACCTCAATGCCATGAAAGCCCTCCATAAGGAAGGAGGGTCGAGCGTCCTTGGCGCCATTGAGGTCGAGGACCCGTCCCGTTTCGGTGTCATCGAGGTCGAGGCCGGCAGGATGGTGGGCATCGTGGAGAAACCACAGGACCCTAAAAGCAACCTCATCAACTCATCGGTGTACCTGTTCAACCCCGATGTGTTCCAGAAGATTGCGCTGACGGAACTCTCGGACCGTCAAGAATACGAGATTACTGATTCCATCGCCATGCTTGCCGCCGAAGGCAATGTGCTCGTCCACCCCATGCAAGGGGAGTGGATAGACGTCGGACAACCTTGGGACCTCCTTAAGGCCAATGAGAAACTGATGTCCGTCCTCAAACGCAATGTTGAGGGGACCGTGGAGGAGGGGGCGTACATCATCGGTGAGGTGGTCGTGGAGGAGGGTGCTAGGATACGTTCGGGGAGTTACATCGAAGGCCCGGCGTACATATCGGCCGGATGCGACATCGGCCCCAACTGCCACATCCGTGCCCACACCTGCCTAGGACCACGCTGTCGCGTCGGCAATGCCAGTGAGGTCAAGAACAGTATCATAATGGCGGACACCAAGGTGCCCCATCACAACTACATCGGCGACAGTATCATCGGCGAGAGGTGCAACTTCGGTTCCGGAACCAAGGTCGCTAACCTGCGCTTCGACCACCGCAACATCAAGGTCATGACCAAGAACGGTCAAGTGGACAGCGGCCGGCGCAAAATGGGAGTCGTGATGGGGGATGATGTCGAGACTGGCATCAATGCCATGATACTGCCGGGGACGGTCATCTTCGAGAAGGCGATCATAGGCGCGGGGTCCACTGCCTACGGGCTCATCGGCAAAGGGGCGCAGATACTCTAGACGAGGTCCACATCGATAGGTTCACCGGAACTGTTGTAGGCCTTCCAACTCTGGGAGTTGAAAGGCTCGCAGGTTATGATGTGTATGCCGCCCATGCTGTTGAAGAAGCCCATATCGGCATCGGATGGCCGGTTGCAGGTTCCGGGATGGGAGTGGGCGGAACCGACCACTCCGAATGATATCGGCGCCATGTTCACATCCAGGATTCCGTGGCTCTCACCGCTGATGGTCCCGGGAAGAAGAATGAGCTCGGTTATCATCCCTTTCTCCGCCCGTAGGAGACAGAGGAACTCATTGGGGAGGCTGTAGCGAGCGGACTCGTTTATAGCGTCGATGACCTCCCTCTCTATGGCCCAGCGCTTCATAGTGAACCTACCAGCTTCTCCTGCATGCGGGCGTAGAAATTGTCCTCGAAACGCAGGAAACGGCCGTAGTCCTTGGAGAGTGAGAACTCCACGGTTGTGTGACCGGCGATATTGTACTCCTTCTGACCGTCTATGACCAGAAGACACCCGCGGTCCATCAGAAGCTCGACCTTTATGCGGGCGCTGGTGGGAACCACCATTGGCCGAGCGGCGAACTTGTAAGGAGCCATAGGCACGAAAACGAAGGCGTTGACGTGGGGATCGATTATTGGTGAGCCTACACTCATCGCGTAGCATGTGGAACCGGTCGGAGTGGCGACGATAACGCCATCGGCACGCAGCTCGGTGGCGACCTGGTCGTCGACCATTATACGGAAATGCCTGATCTTGGCCACCGCGTCCGTGTGGATGACGGCCTCGTTCATGGCGTCGGCCAACCGCTCCCCGCCGTACTCGGTGCGCAGTTTGAAGCGCCTCTCGATGAAGTACTCGC
>SKHQ01000071.1 GCA_007116915.1 Candidatus Methanomethylophilaceae archaeon | reverse complement strand
CTATACTGTAAATAGGGCGGTCGGAGTCCTGGTCGAAATGGTGTATCTCCCATTCCTTCCATTTCCCCTGCCAATTCCTCTCGGTGGATAGGGAATCATATTGCGACATGACAACGTGGAGAATATAAAAAAGATTAAAAAAGGTTGTGAGGGTCAGCGTGTCCGCTTACGGTGGTCGATACGCTGCTCCTTGGTGTCGTTCACCATGCCCATAAGCTTCTTCATCAGCTCCTCAGTGGTCCGGACCAGGTCCCAATCGACCGCCTTGGCGCTGAATAGCTTGCCGCCGGCAGTTAGACGGCCTGCAATGCTGAACTTGGCCGAGGAGCCCTCGGAGTTGTACTTTGCCACATGCATGACGAAGGTCTGTGGCTGATAGATCTTAGCGATCTTTGTCAGCTCGTTGCCGATCTCCTTGTCCAGAGCGGGCATGAAGTATCGATCCTCATCCTCCAGGCCGGTGATCTGCACGAAGACGACATCCCTCTCACGACAGGCAGCCATCAGCTCGATTATGTCGTAACGGGTGATGATGCCCACGAGCCTGCCTTCCTCGACGACCGGTAATGTCGATATGTCGTTATCGGCCATCAGGTTGGCGGCCTTTCCGAGGTCGTCCTCCCACCCTATGGTCATGGGGTTCTCCACGCACAGGGACTCCACCTTGAGTTCGACAGGCGTCTTGACGCCAGTCAACTCACCGACAGTCTGCCGGTTCTTCTCGCGGTAGTTGTAGTCGATAACTTCCCTCATACCGATAATGCCGAAGACTCCGTCGTTCTCATCGAGCACAGGAATGGTCCTGATATCGAGACGCCTCATGATTTCCATGGCGTCCTCCAGCTTGTCACCGGGATAGACGGCGTCGACGACGTTGCTCATTATCTCCCAGACCTTGATCTCCTTGAGTTGGCGTATGCTCGCCACCCACTTGACCAGGTCCGCACGAGATATGATGCCGATGACACGGTTGCCCTTGACGACCGGAAGCTGCCGGGCGTTGCTGGACATCATGTGTTCCGCAACCTCCGTCAGCGGCGTCGCGAGTTCAATGGTCGGGACACTGGTCATCAATGTCTTGGCCTTGGTCTCCAATGAGATGTTCTTCCTCTTCATTACGTTCCCATAAGAGACCATCCCCAGAAACTTCCCGCCGTCTATGACGGGGATTTCGTGGAGTTTCGAGGCGCGCATGATCGACAAAATGTCGACCAATTCGTCTTCAGGCATGACCGCCTCGAAGTTCTCATCCATGTTCTCTTCAACCGTTTGGGAGTCGATCTGCGAGCGCAGAATCGACAGTTGCTTAAGGTCCTCTAGATCCATGGCTCCCATCTGTTAACACCTTTCTACTTACTATTCATCGTACAGGTTCTTAACGGTAATGGGTGAAACGGGCAGAATGGTCATTGACATCTGACACCATATGACAGTCGGATACGTCGACTGTCGGGGAGGCCGAAATTTGAACAGTATTACGAAGGGTTTATGTATCTTATCGAATACGGCATTCGATATAACTAATATGATATTCGTATTGAAAAGGTCATAGAGATGCGAAATCCTCACCTTTGATGAGTGATTGCATAACATTCAACAGATTTACTACGGGAATCCTGCGTTGCTCGGAACTGTCGCGGTCACGGAGGGTGACGGTATCCTTCGTTCCGCGGTCCTCCTCAAGTGTCTCATAGTCCACAGTTACGCACCAAGGAGTGCCGACCTCGTCCATGCGTGCGTATCGTTTGCCGATCGAACCGGAGTCATCGTAGTAGGCATCGATACCGGCATCGTTCAACATACGGAATATCTCCTCCGCCTTGGTATCGAGTCCGTCACGCGTCATCAGTGGGAACACACCCACTTTGATCGGAGCGACCTCTGGTCTCAGTGACAGCACCGTGTAATCGTCATCACGTCTGTATGCATGCTCCAATATGGTGTAGAATATCCTGTCAAGTCCATGTGATGGCTCGATGACATGAGGGACAACCTTCTCGCCTGAGATCTTCTCTCTGACCGTAACAGCCTCGAAAAGGTTCTCGGGGATATCGAGCATCTCTCCGTTGAACTCCACCTTCAGTACGCCGTTATCGACATCGGCGAGGGCTCTTTCCTCGATCAGGCGGGCTATCTCCTTGGCATCGCCTTTGAAAAGTGGGCCCAGCTCACGGTATTTGGCTTTGAGGACGTCCCTCTCGATCTCCTTAGGCTCATCGAAACGTTTGAAATGACTCATGTCCTGTTTCGACCATTTGGCATGCTGAGTGAGGTCCCAGCAGCCCCGGTCCGCAATACCGACTATCTCTGTCCAACCATAGGACAGTAGCACCTCGGCATCCCAGCAGTCCATGGCATAATGGGCCATCTCGTCGCTGAGATGCTGTCGGAACCGTAGTCTTTCACCATCCACGCCGAGTCTGGTCAACAAATCCTTGGTGAACCATATGAAATATGCGAGTACCTCGTTAGCAATTATGCCTTCTGACACTGCTTCACTGACAGTGATTGAGCGTTCCCGCCCATCCTCAGGGACCAGGCGCAGGGTCTCATCCTTGATGGTAGGATATCGTACCCATCCCTTGTCCTCCGGATCGACGAACAGCTCCACCTCCATCATGTTGAACTCTCTCAGTCTGATGATGCCCTGCCGAGGGGATATCTCGTTGCGGTAACCACGTCCATGCTGAATCACGCCCAGAGGTAGTTTCTCGCGGTTGTAGCGGTAAAGATGGGGGAAGTTGACGAATATCCCCTGCGCGGTCTCCGGGCGAAGATAGCCGACCCTTGATGAGCCTGGGCCGATGTTGGTCTTGAACATCAGATTGAACTCTTCCACCTCTCCGAGTTCGCCGTCACAGTCTGGGCAGCGGACACCATTCTCCACGAACAATGATTTCAAACCTGCGGCATCAAGCGTGTCGGGGTTGGGATGTAGGTCACCGACCAGATGGTCAGCGCGGAAAGGTTCATTGCAACCTTGACAGTAGACGACGAAGTCAGAGAACTCATCGATGTGTCCGGACGCTTTGAAGACTTGCTCAGGATTCACCGTTTCGGAGTCTATCTCCACGAAACCCTCGCCTTTCTTGTAGGCATTGCGCCACATCGAGATGATGTTGTCCTTGAGCACGGTGCCCAACGGACCGTAGTCGTACATACCGGCCACTCCGCCGTAGATCTCGAACGAAGGCCATATGAAGCCACGTCTCTTACACAGTGAAAGGAGTTCACCCGCATTCATCGCTAAGGCCCCGTTCAATCCATCAAGAGGGCGTTTATGACATCAAGGTCATATATCATACCCAGTAACCGATCCTTGTTGTCGCGGATGGGGAGTTGACCGAAGTCGTTCCTCTTCATTATGGCCGCAGCTTCCGAGACAGAACTCTTCTTGAACAACGTCTCAGGGTCCTTGACCATCAGGTCGCGCACGAACGCATCCGGCAGGTCCACCTTCGACACCTCGTAAAAGAGGGGCATGACGTTTCTCAAACCCTCCCATGACCATTCGTCCTCGTCGGGTCCTATGCCCAGTTCGGTTTTTGCCATTTTGTCCTTTATAAGGGCCTTGTTGAACAGGTCCCTGTCGGTGATCAGTCCCACAATGTCGCCATTGGAGTTCAAGACCGGTAAGGCGTTCATTTTGGTGAGGCGGAAGACAGTCTGAACATATTTCAGAGGGTCTCCCTCCCAAAGCGGTACACAGGTCTTTCGGATGAGTCTCTCCACCGGTATCTCCAGATTTCTGTTCTTGACCTCTTTGAGAAGGTCGGTGGGGGTGACTATGCCAACCAACATGCCGTCGTCAACCACCGGCAGACGGTGGATGTTGTTGTCCACCAGGATGCGGGCGGCGTCCTCTATTTCGGCATCAGGTCCGATGACCAGGACATCCTTCTTCATGAGAAGGGACAACTGGTCCTCCTCGGGGTTATTATAGATGTCCTTACGGGAAATTATCCCTGCCAGACGTCCATCGCTCGCCCTAACCACCGGCATTCCGGTGAGGTTATGCTTGACCATCATAGTCAAGACCTCGCCGCGGCTACCCGGTACGATGG
>SKHQ01000044.1 GCA_007116915.1 Candidatus Methanomethylophilaceae archaeon | reverse complement strand
GTACGCGGATGTAGCGTCCGGAGTCCGGCAGGCCGTAGTGGTCCAAGGCGCGTATGATGCCCGATGCCAGCGGTCTCCTGACTCCTTTGGCGGCGAGACTCTCCACGGTGGCGGCCTTGTCCCCGGACACCGCCATACGCATGGCCTCCATTCTCTCTAGAGTGCCTTGGCAGGCCTCCAGCACCCAGGCGTCGCGGGTCGCTTCGTCTATCTCCACGATGCTCTCCGGACGTATGGAAACGAAGACCCTGCCGTCCTCAGGGCTGTAGGTTCGCACCTTGCCAACTACTGCCACGAATGAGGGCGCGGCCATGTCCGCGAGTGCCGCTGCGGCCTCCGGCTGATAACGGCCGGCGTTCACGAAGAAGGAACCGGAGGGGTCGTTGACCCTCGCCCTCCACATCGGTTCATCCTCACTGCCGACGTTCTCCTTGTCGGTGAGGACACCGGCAGCGATAACGCGGTTGACCCTGGCGCCCAGAGGGGTGACCAGGTATGAGGGCGACTTCTCCTCGTCGCCCTTGTAGGTGAGAGAGGAAGCGTTCAGTTCGGCGGAGAAGACTCTCCATGCCATCTCGCGGCTAATCATAACATCGCCTCCAACTTACCAAGGAGTTCACGAGCTCCCTCTTTGACATCCACGGTCACCGGACCGCACTCCTGCACTATCATCATCATACCGTACTCGTCGCTGACCACGTTCCCTCTCATATCCGCCTTCTTGGCTAAGAGCCGGGACTCCATCTTCTTGGCGACAACGTCGGGATCATGATGCTCCTCGGTCATCTTCATCGCCTCCTCCATGCTGATGCCGGAAAGGGACTCGGAGAGTTCGCGGTTGACTATGCACGTGAGCGCACCGGTGCCGTCATCGAGCACCGCCTTGATGCGCAGGTCGGGCTGCGCCTGTACACGGCCGTGGGTTATGCACTCGTCGTTCAGGACCGAGCGTCGACACTCCGGGCACCTCTTGATTAGCCCGGAGCCGTTGCGGATGTCCACCAGGGATCCGCGCACCAGGACGTCCAGGCCGCCGCCCACCGATTCCAGATCGGCGATGCTCCTCGGTGTGGATGAGGTGAGGTCTTGCAGGTCGCCGATGTCATCATCGACCCTGGTCACGCTCACACGGTCGCCGAGGTTCAGTTGCGGTATGCCGCGGAAAGCGCGCACATAGGCGTTCTCGATCCTCAGCACCTCCCCGGTCTCATGGGGGAACTCCACCCATGATGAGAACTCCACCTTGCCGCTTTCATCGGCCAGGGTGCCGGTGAATATGGTACGCGGCTCGCCTTTCACGTTGATGTCCTTGGGCATGACGGAGAGAAGCTTGGCGGTGATGCTCACGTTGCTCATGCCGTCCATGAGCTCGGCCACTTTGGCCTCTTTTGATGAATAGGAAATTACCCGTTGCGGTACGTCGATCGAACTCTCGTCCTTCTCCACCTCGGTCCTCTTGCCGAAGTTGATCTGTGGACGGTCGTTCCAGGTCTTGGCATAGGCGCTGCGGACGTTGTAGGTCGCTCCCTTGTCCAAGGAGAATCTACCCGTCTCCCATGACGTGAACGGTATGGTGCCCGTCTCATCGCCCAGTATGCCGCTCAGAATGGTCTTGCTCTCGCCGCGGGCGGTTATCTCCCGCTCCTCGATGTGAACCACCTTCACGAGCAGGTCGACGTTCTGCTCGTCGCCTTTGACCTGTTCTATCTTCTTCTTGACGCTCTCGCCGCTGACGAACTCCGGTTCGTCGCCGCCGTATTTGCGTATGATGCCCCGCTTGGCGGCATCCACGGTGGAGCGGTAAACATTGATGTAGGTGTCCAGCTCACGGACGATGGTCTCCTCGTCCGCCTTACCTTCCAGCACCCTCTTCAGTTCTTCGATGGTGGGTGTTAGTTCTTCCATTATCATTTTCAATTCCTCCCTTGTCACGGGGACTTTATTCGTTAAGGTGTTTCGTATTAAAAGTAATACATCAAGGGTGGGCGAAAATGATGCGTCAAAGGTAAATAGTTTTTAACAGATGATTGAACGAGGTTAGATGAGCGGCGTGATGGATATCTTAGCGGCAACGAGCAGCGAGGCCTTCTACCTCTTCCTGCTGGTATTGTTCACATTCATTGCCACCTTGGCCCTGCCGCTGCCGGTGGAGGCCGCCCTGTTCCTGGGGCCGGAGACCAATGTGTTCTTCCAGGCCGCCGCCCTCGGCACAGGGAAGGCCGCCGCCGCAGTGGTGGCATTGCGTATCGGGAAGGACGTCAACCAGATCATGCAAGGCCGCTTGATGAGCACCAGCCTGGCCAAGGCATTCGTCAACTTCTGCAACTATCTGGTGGTCAAGTTCCACTACGCCGGTCTGTACTTCATCCTCAGCATACCTCTCATGGTGGACACTGTGCCCGTCTACCTTTTCGGAATATTCAACGAAGAGGGAACGATACGTCCGATCCCGTTCGCTTACGTCAACTTCCTGGCCGCCGTCAACAGGGTCATAATAACCATGGTCGCCTTCACGATATGGGGCGTCGAATTGACATGAGACGACCGAAACTTTAAATCAGAAATCACCATGTTATGATATGGTTCCCAAAGAGAGGATTGACGCACTTCTTGCCGAATACGACCGTGACGACATAGTCATCGCCACCCTCACCTCTCATTCATCATTACAGATCTTCCATGGTGCTAGGAAGCTGGGCTTCAAGACCATGGGTATGACGGTGAACCATGACACCCGTTACTACGACGCCTTCCCCCTCGGAAAGCCGGACGAGATATTGAGGTTCCAGGACTTCGATGAGATGTTCTCCCGTGCTCCCGAGTTGGTGGACAAGAACGTCGTCCTCATTCCCCACGGGTCATTCGTGGAGTACATGGGTGCAAAGAGGTTCCAGAACCTGGAGATACCCGTCTACGGCAACCGCTCGGTGCTGCAGTGGGAGTCCGACCGTGACATGGAGAGGCAGTGGATAACCTCCGCCGGCGTCGCCATGCCCAAGATGGTCGACGACGCCCGTGACATAGACCAGCCGGTTCTGGTGAAGTACCACGGTGCCAAAGGCGGTCGCGGGTTCTTCGTCGCCAAGGACTATGCCGAGTTCAAGATGGGCATCGACCATACGCAACCGTACACCATACAGGAGTACGTGCTCGGCACGAGGTACTATCTGCACTTCTTCTACTCCCCGTTGTCAACTGACGGATACAAAGCGCACGAAGGCAGCCTGGAGATGCTGTCCATCGACCGCCGCGATGAGAGCAACATCGATGAGATGTACAAGCTCGGTTCCCAGGAGGACATGAAGCGTCACGGTCTCTTCCCATCGTTCGTGGTCACCGGCAACGTCCCGGTGGTCATCCGCGAGTCGCTGCTGCCGAAAGCGTTCGACATGGCGGAGAAGATCATCAAGCGCTCATACGAGATGTTCGGCGGCATATGGGGTCCCTTCTGTTTGGAATCGATCGTCACCGACAAGCTGGAGTTCAAGGTCTTCGAGATATCGTCGCGCATAGTCGCCGGCACGAACCCCTTCATATCCGGCTCGCCGTACGCGGACATGATACACCCCGGCATGAGCACCGGTGCGCGTCTTGCCATGGAGATCAGGAAGGCCGCCGACGAGGACCGGCTGCCGGAGATCCTGTCCTGAACAAAACCCATACCCTTTCTCCGCGAATCCCTAGCGCATCAGCTGACCGCTTGAATAAATGGGACGGGGTGTTACCCCGTTGGAAAAAGAGACCTCGAATCAGTATCCGCGCTCGGCGTAGCGCTGCTCCAGGTCGATGTCATCGACCTGTATGCCACGCATCGCATCACCCAGGCCCTTTGAGACCTCGGCAATGACCTTGGGGTCGTTGAAGTGGCTGACCGCTTCGACGATGGCCTTGGCGCGTATCTCCGGCTCGGCGCTCTTGAAGATGCCGGAACCGACGAACACACCGTCGGTGCCCATCTGCATCATCATCGCGGCGTCCGCTGGCGTTGCGATGCCGCCGGCGGCGAAGTTGATTACCGGCAGCCTCTGCAGCTCGGCGACCTCTTGTACGAGGTCGAAGGGCGCCTCGATATCACGAGCGAACATGGCCATCTCCTGGTACTCCATGCCCTTGAGGGAACG
>SKHQ01000006.1 GCA_007116915.1 Candidatus Methanomethylophilaceae archaeon | reverse complement strand
TCCGCACTCATTTACACGTTCCTCCATGAAACAATGTTACGCTTAGTAACAACCCTAAATTAATAAAGGCTTTTATGGATGGATGAACTATCCATAGAAATAGTTTATTTTAACAATTGTAAGATAATTACTGGCCTATATTCTCATAGCCCTAATCTCATCCATCGTGCCCAAAGACAAGATGCCGATATCGGTACATCCGTAGACCATCATACCATTATCGGGCTGATTTTTGAATACTGGAGAGAAAAGTTCCGGACGCAATCCATTGCATAGGTCGTTACCCGGGGCCATCGGGCTGAATGCCGGGAGTACAACGACAGAGTTCTCCTCATCATGGATGAAACAAGGGACCTTGATGAAACCGCCCACTCTGTCGAATATCCGCACCGAGGGATGCTCGTGGCCTATGACCAATGGCCTACCTCCCACTTCCCCATGACCGTGAGCCAGAGTATGTCCGTCGATCTCCACTGAATCCGATATCTCCACATCCATTCCGGATAGGATGTTTTGGATGAAATTGTCATGGTTCCCGGTCACCACCGTGCACTCAGCACATTCACGCACCATGGACACCACCGTCCTCACGTCATCCCGGCTCTCCCAACGGCCGCGGGCGAAGTCATGCTTGATGTCCCCTAAGAGAACTACCCTATTCGCACCATGTCTCTCTATGGCCGCCAGAAGCTCTTCCATAAGGCCCATGGTATGGATGCGGGGGAAATGCAGGCCGTCGCCTTCCAAGGCATCCTCATAACCCAGATGCAGGTCGGCCAGGACCAGGGTCCTGCCGTCCTCCATGCTCAGAGTCCGATCATGGTTGAAACGAAGACCGGGTGAAGGCTTCAAGCTCCTCATCGTTGTTACCAAGGAAAGAGAGCATTTACTCTTATCGGAGGAACGTGAAAAGGTATACATGGGGGTTCGTCTTCATAACGCCCATGATAAGGAGGACGTTCCGCATCCTACCCGCCACTGGAACGACGCGTGAGAGGGCGCTATGGAGGGAGGGCGTTAGGGACTGGGACTCCTTCTTGGACCGTTCCGAGGTAATCGGAATGTCCGAACGTCGCAAAGAGAGATGTGACGTGGTCCTCAGAGCCGCGCAGGACTGCCATTCAATAGGCGACTGCAAGGGATTGGCCTCCATGCTACCTCGTTCGGAACTCTGGCGGCTTTATGACGATTTCAAATCCAAGGCGGCCTTCCTGGACATCGAGACGGACGGCCTCGGCCCGGGATGCGAGGTCACCGTGGTGGGCATACATTCCCTGGAAGGCACCCGTACATTCGTCTCCGGTGAGGACCTGGATTCAGATTCGATCGAAGAAGCACTTGAGGGTAGTTCCGTTGTCTTGACGTTCAACGGCAGTTGCTTCGACATACCCGTACTGACTGCGGCATTCCCGGACCTCAGACTCGACATCCCCCACATAGACCTACGTTTTGCAGCGAGACGTGCCGGGCTCAGCGGAGGGCTGAAGGCCATCGAGCGTAATCTGGGCCTGAGCAGGGGCGAGGGAATAGCCGATGTGGATGGTTTCGAGGCTGTGAGGCTTTGGAACAATTGGAGAAGAAGGGGTTGCGCCCGTTCTTTGGATACATTGCTGGAATACAACCGTGCCGATACCGAGAACCTTCCCTTCGTTGCCGAAAAGGTTTGTTCGCGATTGAGAGAGATGACGTTGGGTGATGGGGATGGAAAGGTCTGTTGATAGATTGATTGAGTCTGCGCGTGTTGCGGCCGGACGCATCAGGGATGCTAAGGACGTCATTATCGTGGCACATATCGATGCCGACGGCATAAGTGCAGCAGCCATAGCTAGTTCTGCACTGTCCCGGATGGGTATTGATCACCGGGCGGTGTTCCTCAAGAAACTGGATGAGGCCGCCATCGCTGAGATCGACGCTGCACCCGAGGAACTGGCCTGGGTGGTCGACCTGGGCAGCGGCTATCTCTCCCATTTCACGCGGGAAGGTTTGGTGGTTACCGACCATCATACCGTTGACAAGGAATGGAGGCAAGGACAGACCAATCTTCTGAGTTTCCCTGATGTCCATCATGTCAACCCCCATGAGCATGGAGTGGACGGTTCATCGGAGATCTGCGGAGCCGGCGTTACCTACTTGGTCGCCAGAGAGTTGGACAGCGTCAATGTATCACTGGCCCATCTGGCCATCGTCGGTGCTGCCGGCGATTTCCAGGATTCCGATGGTTCCTTGAAGGGACTCAACAGGCAGATCCTTCAGGATGCGGTGATAGAGGGCACCATAGAGGTAGGCACCGACCTGCGGCTGTTCGGGAGGATTACCCGTCCATTGCCCCAGCTCCTGCAATACTGCAACGACCCCCAACTCCCCGGACTGACTTCGGACAACATGGGCTGTATACGATTCCTCAACGACCTGGGCATCGAGCTTCGCAAAGGGCAGAGGAAGAGGACATGGATGGACCTCGAAGACTATGAGAGGGAGGTCCTCACAGAGGCACTGATAAAGGTCGCCAGTGACGGAGGTGCTGACATCTCCCGTTTCCATGGTGAGGTCTACAATCTACCCCTGGAGAAAAAAGGTACAGAACTGCGGGACGTTAAGGAGTACGCCACTCTGCTGAACTCCTGCGGCAGGTATGACGATGCTGAGACTGGTATGCGGATATGCCTCGGTGAACCGGGGGCATTGGAGGATTCGCGAAGTAATCGTGATGAACACCGTCGTCAACTCTCACAAGCGATGAACATGGTCCGGGACAACGGCATGATAAAGGAAAGAGGATGGGTGCAGTTCTTCCATTCCGGCGGTGAGATACGCGAGACCATCGTAGGAATAGTGGCCGGCATGCTTCTAGGTAACAACGGCGTCCGTCGCGACATACCCATGGTGGCCTTCGCGGATTCCGGGGACGGGGAGATCAAGGTCTCGGCCCGTGGACACCGTGACCTGGTAACGAGGGGTTTGAACCTATCCAAGGCCGTCAACATAGCCGCCGACCTCGTGGGCGGTCACGGCGGCGGTCACGACATCGCCGCCGGTGCGACGATACCGGCCGGCACCGAGGAGAGGTTCCTGGAGATAATCGAGGACATAGTCGCCTCCCAGATCATCTGAGGAGACGGTGTAGCACCGCTTTCTGGGCGTGCAGACGGTTCTCGGCCTGGTCGAACACCACGCTCTGCGCACCGTCCATTACCTCCGCTGAGATCTCCTCGCCGCGGTGGGCGGGAAGACAATGGAGCACGATGGCATCCGGCTTTGCCCTGGCCAAGAGCTTCGCGTCGATGGCATAGGGGGAGAACATCCTCCGCGCATCGTCGGCATCAGAATCATCGCCCATCGATATCCATACGTCGGTGTACAGCACATCGGCACCCTCGGCACCGACCGCAGGGTCGTGCTCGAGTGTCGCCGACCCTCCGGCGAGAGAGGCGATCTCCGCCGCTTTGGCCATGATGCCCTTGTCCGGCGAACGCTCCGGCGGACAGCAGGCGACGACGTGCATTCCGGCCAATGCACCGGCCAGCATCAATGAGTGGCAGACGTTGTTCCCATCGCCGAGATATGTCATCCTCAGGCCTTTCAGGATGCCTTTCCGCTCCTGTACGGTCAAAAGATCCGCCAAGGCCTGACAGGGGTGCTCCACGTCGTCAAGACCGCTTATAACCGGAACGGTGGCGTTATCGGCCAACTCCCTCATGGCGACATTGCTGAATGCACGGTACATTATGCCGTGCACATAGCGACTGAGGACCTTGGCGGTGTCCGCGGTAGTTTCCCCGCGACCCAGCTGCATGTCGTTGGCACCGAGATACATGGCATGACCGCCGAGCTCGACCATCGCCGTTTCGAAGGATACCCTCGTACGGGTACTGGATTTCTCGAATATCATAGCCAGTGTCTTTCCTTCCAGCGGCCTCTCGTGGACTCCGCGCTCCCGCTTGAGACGGGCGGCAAGTTCCAGGAGATCGCTCATCTCATCACTGATATCGAGGATCGAGACAAGGTCCTTCTTCATAGACTGTGCTAAGGCCATCGCGATTATTAACGTTTTCATATAGGGACAAAGGAAGGACTGGCCATGCTGGCGGGCAATCGGAAAGCTTTATTTACAGGTATGCATTGCCATCAACACCCAATGGCCGGGGTAGGGTAGCCTGGTTATCCTCGGGGACTGTGGATCCCCTGACT
>SKHQ01000089.1 GCA_007116915.1 Candidatus Methanomethylophilaceae archaeon | reverse complement strand
GAGGTGGTCGGCTGATGTCCCGAGCCCAGGACTATCCCGAATCTGGCGAGCTCGTTGTCTGCACGGTGAAGAGCGTCAAGAATTTCGGCGCCTTCGTCACTCTGGATGAGTACGGCGACAAAGAGGGTTTCGTCCATGTCAGGGATGTGGCCACGGGCTGGGTCAAGTACATCAGGGACTACATCAGAGAAGGACAGAAGATTGTCTGCAAGGTCTTGGATGTCGATTCCTCCAAGGGTCATATAGACCTCTCCCTCAAATCGGTCAACGAGCACCAGAAGAGAGAGAAGATCCAACAGTGGAAGAACGAGAACAAGGCCGAAAAGCTTCTTGAAATCACCGCCGAACGCCTGAATATAACTCTGCAGGCGGCTTACGATGCGTTCGGATACGACCTCTTGGAGGAGTATGAGACCCTATATGGCTCCTTTGAGACCATCGCTGCCGCCCCAGACGAATTCCGCCGTGAGAACACGGGCGACTGGATTGAAGCCTTGATAGAGGTTGCGGTGGAGAACGTCACTCCGCCCTACGTGCAGATCGAGGCTTTCCTCGAGCTGATGAGCGCTGCCCCGGACGGGGTGGACCGCATACGTAAAGCTCTATTGGCCGCCAAAGAGGCCCCCGGGGACGCCAAGGTCAGGATCCAGTACGTCGGAGCTCCACGTTACCGCGTGGTAATCACCGCTGACGAGTACAAGATAGCCGAGGAAGTCCTCAAATCAGTGTCTTCCCTGGCCCTAGACAGCATCGTTGCAGAGGGCGGCGAGGGTGTCGTCAAGCGCGTGGGCAAATCATGAGGACATCCTTGAGGACCTGTCCGCATTGCCGCGAATACACTCTTAAGGACGAGTGCCCCATATGTCATGTGGGCACCAAGGTCCCCGTCCCACCACGGTTCTCACCCGAGGACCGTTACGGACGCTACCGCCGCAAGGCGATATATGGAGAATGATGACGATGGACAGCATAATCACTGTAATCACCGAGGAACCGCAACTCAAGGACCCCATACTGATAGAGGGACTCCCCGGAGTGGGCAACGTGGGCAAATTAGCCGCTGAGCACCTCCTGGCGAACATCGAGGCGGTAAAATTCGCTGACATCTACTCCAAGCATTTCCCACCTCAGGTGGTCCTGGATGAGGAGTGCGTCGTCAATATGGTCAACAACGAGGTCTACTACGCCAAGGACGTCGGCGGCGGGAAGGACCTCATCATACTGGTCGGGGACTACCAGGGATTGACACCCGAGGGACAGTACGAGCTGTCGAATCATGTGATACAGATGTGCATGGGGTTCAACGTCAAGACCGTCTACACCCTGGGCGGTTACGGTGTGGGTAAGATCGTGGAGTCGCCGCGGGTGCTGGGGGCTGTGACCTCAGTAGACATGAAAGAAGGTCTCGAGGAGCACGGAGTTGTGTTCTCCTCCGGCGAGCCGGGATCCGGTATCGTGGGGGCGAGCGGGTTGCTTCTGGGACTGAGTAAGATTTACGGCATAGAGGCCGCCTGCCTTATGGGAGAGACCTCCGGTTACTTCGTCGACCCCAAGGGAGCCGAGGCGGTGCTACGGGTGCTCAACAGCATCATCGGGCTGGAGATGGACATGACCGAGCTGGAGACCAAAGCCGAGCAGGTCGACCAGATAACCTCCAAGATAAAGGATATGGAGACCAGTCAGGAACCCAGTCGCGAGGACCTGCACTACATCGGTTGAGCGTCCAGTCAGATTTGCTAGACCCTCGGCGATTGAGATATCGGTTCGTTCCAAATTCATCAGACTGAGCACTGACTGCTGCTCTTGGAACGTTAACCATAAATATGATATCAATAATCCCAGAGATACCCGACTTAGCTTAGACTGGCCAGAGCGGCTGACTGTAGTGGGTTACCGGGAAGACCGGTGCAGCCGCCGATATCAGCAGATCCCCAGTTCAAATCTGGGAGTCGGGACCATCTTCTCCTTCTGAAAATTTGACTTCGGTGACTCTTGCTAAAGCCGGTCTGAACCATTGGTTGAATGATTCTTGACGATGTACCATATCGTCGTTGCCGGCACTATTGCCACAATCAGCATCACAGGGTTGTATAAAGCGACAATTATGTCGATTGTCAACGCCATTATGGAAATCATAAATAATGCGCCTAATGACCAAAATCTGTTATTTGCATATCCCCATAATGAGATTGGATTTACTATTCCGACGAATATATATGCTGTATATACCACCATCAAACCAACGGTTTGAGGGCCCAGAACCTCCGAACCCGATAATCCGATAATCCCTAGAACCGCTTTCGATAAGGCGATTGCCAGGTTGCCTAATATCAAGGTTCTTTTTCCGATAGGATTTACCATACTACCCTCTCCCATTGAGCACTATCAGCCTTACTTTAATCAGTTACGAGAGCAAAGTTTCATCCACACTTCCTCAGAATCATCCATTACCTTGTCGGCATCGAGCGTAATGACCTTTCGGTCACGCATCAGCATATCGCCTTGGCAGAAAACGGTCTTGACGTTGAGAGCGTTACCAGAGTAGACGATATTGGAAACCAGGTTCTGAGAAAGAAGTGGGCGGAGGTTTGGAGATTTACCGTCTAGAATCACCAGATCGGCATATTTTCCCGGTTCGATAGAACCTAGCGAACTTTCCATACCAATAGCCTTAGCCCCTCCAAGTGTGGCCATGTCAAGCAGCTGTTGTGCTGACGTTACGGTCGCGTCCCAACGGCTTGATTTTTGTAGTAATCCAAGCGTCTTCATCTCCGCGAACATGTCCAAAGAGTTGTTGGTGGAGCTTCCATCGGTACCGATTGAGACAGTGACGCCATACTCAATCATCTCCGGTATAGGAGCGACCCCCCCGGTTGCCAACTTCATATTAGATACTGGGCAGGTCGATATGGACGCCCCTGCCCTACCCAATGCACGTACCTCGTTTATTGTCAGCCATGCAGAATGCGCTGCCAGACAACGCTCATGGAGGACTCCGATCGAATCCAGCCAATCCACGGGCCGCATACCGGTCTTGCGCTGATGCTCATTCACCTCTCCTCTCGTCTCGGATAGATGGAAGGTCAAAGGAGCCTCGGCCTCCATGGATAGAGCGCTGGACTCCTCCCAGGTCTCCTTACCGCACACATATACCCCTTGAGGCCCCACGGCAGGTATGATCTTCCTCTCTTCCGCATATCTTTGGCAGAACCGGCGACAGTTGTCTATCGGCTTGCCTGATTGCGTTGTGAACTCCTCATCGAGAACCGCCCATCCAAGGACGCCTCTGAGTCCGGACTCCTTCACAGCCTCTGCTATGACATCCTGTGAATAATAGAGGTCAACGAACGTTGTCGTACCAGAGCATATCATCTCCAGCAGACCCAACTTCGAGCCGATGGCGATATCATCATCGGTTCGCCCGGAATCCACTTTGAATACCTTTTGAAGAAAATCAGGGAAGTTGAGGTCGTCGACACTGCCTTTCATCACCGTCATTGCTACATGACAATGCGTGTTGACCATTCCAGGCATTACAACGTCACCGCAGGCATCAATCTCTACATCGACATCCGAACCGACATCACCTACCGAAACAATTCTTTCATCCTCGATGAGAACGTCGCCACGGATTATGTTCCTGTCCGCATCCTGCGTCAACACCCAGGCGTCCCTGATCGCGGTTCGCATACACCTGGATATTGTTGACCTAATAACAATCTATCGACCGTAATCAACATTAGAAACGACCTCGTCGACCGTATTTTGAGAGGGTTGGATGGAAAATAGTGATAATTCAAATATCAACATCGGATTGAAGTGACATGGAAGAAAGGAAAGTCGATTATCGACCTCTAGGAGTTAGCATCATTGGATACCTCTACATCCTAGGTGCCTTATTCTTACTTCTTGCCGCTGTTGTTCTTTTCCTCGGCGTAATTGATGAGGCTTTGATCACTGACTACATTCCCGAAAGTAAACCGTTAATGAACATAATCATCGGAGCGATGATCATCGGCGGCGGTTCTCTGCTGGGGATAGGTCTGCTTTTCCTGAACGGTTTCAAGATCGGATACTACATCGTCCTTGTGCTGCAGATCTTCAGTCTCATCGGTGATATATTTGATCTGAGCTCCAGCAGCCTGGGCTCCATCCTGGTCTCACTGATAATCATATATTATTTGTTCAAGCCTCATGTCAAGTATTGGTTCGGAGTCTGAAACATAGTTGCAACGATTGTCGGTAATCTGAAATCGATTCGAAAAGATAATCTGACTTTCCTACGCATTTCGGGTAGGATTATCGACATTAATATAATCAGACCGCATAATCCCAGACATGGTCAGCATCACCTTCCTCGGCACAGGAGGAGGACGATTCGCAACGATATATCAGACTCGCTCCACCGGAGGTATGTTGATTGAGGACCGGGGACGGATTCATCTCGATCCCGGGCCGGGCGCCTTGACGAACATGGCCCGGCTCGGCCTGGATCCCGCCTACACCGATGCCATCGTCATATCACACTGCCATCCTGACCACTATTCTGATGCGGAGGTTCTAGTGGAGGGGATGACCCGCGGAGGCATCAACACCCGAGGTACACTCGCAGGAAGCGTCAGTGTCATCGATGGTTCGGATGGGATGAGAACCGCAGTCTCCGAATATCACATGCGCCTCCCACAAAGGTCGGTAGCCATGAAACCAGGTGACCATCTGGATATCGCTGGAACCCCAGTAAGCATCACACCCACCAGACACACAGATGCCAGCGGGGTCGGCGTCATATTCCATACCACAGCGGGTGACATCTCCTACATGGGAGATACCAACCCCAGTGAGAAGGTCACTAACGCCCATAAGGGTTCAAGAGTGCTGATACTGAATATCACCCGCCCCTTCGGTGCCAGGCTCAAATGTCACCTCTGCAGTGAGGATGTGGCTGACATAGTCGATACGGTGAGACCGGAGATCACCATACTCACGCACATGGGCGTCAAAATGGTCCAAGAGGGCCCCGAGGAACAGGCCCGAAGAATAGCGGAAATCTGTTCGGGAAGAATACTGGCTGCTCGGGATCTCATGCGGCTGGATATAGGTGACTCGATAACTGTTCAATAATTAACCTTTATATAGTAGTGCTATCATATTATCAAATACTCCAAGGCGGATGGGCCGTTTCTCCTCCTTTGTAGTTTGCATCCCCTTCCCGTCGGCCTTGGAGATTTTCTCCACAAAGAAATAATACCGACCTACTCATTGTTGCGAGTATGGGTATTGAGGAGACAGTGCTGGCAAGACTATTACCTACTGTGGATGAGGAGTTGTCGTTAAGCCAGGCCGCCTCTGAGCTTATTTCCAGACTCTCCTCTGATCCAGAAGCCTTGAAGATGGGTATGGAACCCCGGCTGGTGGGGTCTGTTGCCAAGGGGACTTACCTCAGATATCCGGACCTTGATATATTCCTCGTATTCCCGACAGATACCGCTTTCGACAACATGGCATCCGTATGTGAGAGGCTAGGGAAGGCCAATCTAGATTCGATGGAACGCCGTTTTGCTGACCATCCTTACGTCCACGGTGTTTTCCAAGGTTACGAGGTCGACCTCGTACCCTGCTATCATATGGAAAAGGGGGAGCGGGTATTGAGCGCAGTCGACCGCACACCGCTGCACACCGATCACATCATAGAGAGCATCAATGCCCAGCAACAAAATGAGGCCCGGTTGCTCAAGGCCTTCATGAAAGGCATCGGCGTCTACGGTGCCGATTCTAAATCAAGAGGGTTCTCGGGATACCTGACCGAGTTGCTCATACTGCATTATGGTGATTTTTCCTCCGTGCTCAATGCTGCCTCTGTCTGGAAACATGGCGAAGTCGTCCTGACTGTACCCACTGTTGATGGATATGAGGGCAATCTTATTGTCAATGACCCGGTCGATCCGCGCAGGAATGTAGCCTCGGCAGTACACATCGACAGCCTTTCTATTTTCATACATGCGTCCAAGGAATATACGGTTCGTCCGGATGAGAGGTTCTTCTTCCCCCGAAAGAGGACTCCGATGAGTGTTGAAGAGGCTTCCGAAGCCATCTCCGCACGGGGAACAAGGCTTCTTTGTGCAATCGCTTCTGATGGCGGTCTCAGTGATGATAATCTCCATTCGCAAGCTCACAAAGCCCTGAGGGGCATGTCCCTCCTGCTAATCAGAAAAGGATTCAAGGTACTGAATGCCAAGCATGTTCACAACGGAGATCTCCATTTCATCTTTGAGTTGGAACATGACACCCTACCAGACGCCGAACTTCACAATGGACCGCCGATATGGGTGAGCAACTCCCAGGATTTCCTCACCAAATGGAAGGATGGACCATTCGGACCTCCGTTCATAGAAAACGGTAAGTGGAAGGTGTTCAGGAGAAGAATGTCGACGACAGCTGCAGATGTTCTGCGTTCAGATCTGAAAGAGGCATCATTGGGTGCAGGCTTAAGTCGTAACGGGATCGAGGTGTTGGACCATGATAAGGCACTTAATGAGAATATGATGAAGGTCGTGTCCCAGTTATTGGATTCCCGTATGAGCTGGGACGTTTAGATAACAAGCCTACTAAGAAATCATACTTTTCTTTAATCGATAAGCGTCTATACCTACGCCCGATTCAATGACCAATCACGGACTGAATGGAGGGTTCAAGGCGATTATCCATACGGCCAAGAATAGGAATAGGAATGTCAGGTAGTTGCCCAAAAGAGTCTTCTTCTCTATTTCGGCGATATTGAAACGGAACACCTGCAATACCGTACCCAATGCTCCAAGGCTGACAAGTAGAAGCAGGAATCCTGCCATGACACCCATGAGCTCATGAAGGAAGAAGGCGAAAACACCCAGCACCATGGCCAAAACGACAGTCACACCCAGCATCTTGGTGGTGTAGATATCTGTCTCAAGGAACTCCCTTTCGTCGAATTCGGGGGGTACGAACTCGTACTCCTCCTCTTCCTTCTTCTTAGGAGCCCTCCTTTTCTTCTTGGCCATGTCCCTTGAACTACACTTGTATTATAAATCTTTTTGACGTGGCGAAGTGATATTCTATTAAAGGTGAGGACGGAGGATCTCTGATAACTAGCATGTAGTTTCAGCATCCCCTCTCCTTGTCCTTTAAAAGATATAGGTCGCATAAGGATTAGTGATAGCATGGCCAACATTAGTCTAGAGGAATTACCAGGAGTAGGACCCGCCATATCAGAGAAACTCCGCGAATCAGGATACAAGGACATAATGGCCATCGCCGTAGCATCCCCCAAGAAACTCGCTGACGAGTGTGACATCGGGGAGAAGAAAGCCCAGGACATCATCGAAGGTGCAAAGATGTACGCTGATGTAGGAGGCTTCGAGAGCGGCGAGGACATAATGGAACGGAGGAAGCTCATTAAGAAGCTAACCACCGGATCCAAGGCCTTCGATGAACTGATGGGTGGAGGACTGGAGAGCCAGTCCATAGCGGAATTCTACGGTGAGTTCGGAAGTTGTAAGACACAGGTGTGTTTCCAGCTGGCAGTCAATGCCACCCTCCCCGAGGAGATGGGTGGTTTAGATTCCGAAGTCATCATGATAGACACCGAGAACACATTCCGTCCCGAGAGGATCATACAGATGTCTGAACATCTGGGCGTAGATCCGGTAGAGACATTGAAGAAGATCCATGTCGCAAGAGCGTTCAACTCCCATCACCAGATATTACTGGTTGAAAAAGCCGGTGAACTGGCCAAGGAAAGGAAGGTCAAATTGCTGATAGTGGACTCGCTGACGTCTCACTTCCGCGCCGAATATGTTGGAAGAGGGTCTTTGGCAGAGCGTCAGCAGATTTTGAACCGCCACATGCACGACCTTTTGGAGTTCGCCACCCTTAACAACGCCTTGATAGCGGTCACGAATCAGGTCTCATCCAAGCCTGATGCCTTCTTTGGAGACCCGACGAGACCGATAGGCGGACACATCGTCGGTCACACTGCGACCTTCCGTGTTTATCTGCGTAAGGGCAAGGCCGGTAAGAGGATCGCACGTCTAGTCGACTCGCCCAACCTACCCGAGGGAGAGGCGGTGTTCACCATCACAGAAGATGGTATAATAGACTGAAACCAATACAGGGCCCGTATGGGCCCTTTCTTTTTCGAACTCTCGGGTGAGCACCCCACAATGCCTCTAGCCGAGGCCTTCTCCCTCATATCAATGCAGAAGGGCGCTGAGCCCCTACAGTCTGGGCCAGGGTACGTTATCTGTGCATTGAAAGAGGATCAGCTGGACGACGTGTGTGAACGCATTGCGTTGACACACCGTATAGGACGTCATTTACTGACCTGCGAATACAAGGACCTCTGGAATGTGGCGAAAGATATGGACATCCCCAAGGGGACCTTCTCAATCCGTGTAAAACGTTTCGAGAACGCAATGTCCAATGTAGACACGAGGGCTTTGATCAACCGCCTCGGCGCAGTTCTGAAAGAGAATAACAAGGTCGACCTGAACAACCCTGACAACGAGGTGAGGGTTTTCCTGTCCGACCGGGTGAGTATTTACATCGTCGACCGTACAATAGACCGTAAAGCCCTTGAGGCGCGAAAGGTTGCAGAAAGGCCTTACTTCTCGCCCATATCTCTGCATCCACGGTTTGCGCGTGCGTTGATAAACATGTCGGGAGTAAAATCAGGGGATCGGATGCTCGATCCTTTCTGTGGCACAGGCGGGGTGTTGTTAGAGGCTGCCTCCATGGGAATACTCCCAATCGCCAGCGACATATCCGAGGCAATGGTGGAGGGATGCAGGAGCAATCTTGCTCACTACGGATATGAACTCCATGATTCAGCGGTTTGTGATATCGGAGACATTCCAGACCACTTTGGCCACCTCAAGGCCGTAGTCACCGACCCTCCATATGGGAGGTCCACAAGCACTCGGGGAGAAGAGCTTGAGCATATATACCGACGGGCATTGGAGGCAAGCTTCGATGTCCTTGCCGACAATGGAGTCCTGGGGATTACCTTGCCTTATGCTCTTGATGTGATCAAGGGATACCAGGAGAGGTACCGGTTCTCGCAGAGGGTCCACCGTTCATTGACTAGGCATTATCATGTGCTCTCAAAGCACAGGTATTGATTGTTTCATCCCTGTATCGGCAGGGGCATGAAACATATCAACAAAAGAACCAATGCCAGAATTGCAACGGCCTTGCGGCGATTGTCCAATGGAGTTATATCGTTCAAAGGCGGAGGATGGAATATTCCCAGGAAATAAATCAGCACTGCGAATATCAACCATCCGGCATAAGAGAATGATAGTATCAGAAGTATGGCGATCGTGGCCATCCCGAGCCATTTTGTGTTGTCTCCGAGTACCGATCGGGCTATGTGTCCTCCATCCAATTGCCCAGCGGGCAATAGGTTGATACCGGTAACGAAAAGGCCCAACCAACCTGCGAACAGGGTCGGATGCATCATGTATCCTTCCGCCGCAGGGAATAGCAACTCCACCAACTGCATTGCCAATGGAACTCCGAGATACATCAATGGTCCTTCACCGCTTATGGCCACCGAACCGACCGCCGTCAGATGAAAACCCAATAGCATAACGGGGATAGTGACCAGGAATCCACCGATCGGACCTGACACTCCGACATCCAGAAGAGCTTTCCTGCTTGGAAGGGGTTCGCGTATGGAGATGAAGGCGCCGAACGTGCCTATGGGAGGTATCGATGGGATGAAGAATGGCAGTGATGCATTTAGACCATGGCGCTTGGCCATAATGAAATGCGAAATCTCATGGGTTCCTAATATCAAAAGTAGAGGAAAGGCGAAATACACTGCACCGTTGACGATATTGTCCCAATTGAAAAGACTGAAGGAATCATGGTAGCTCCCCCATAGCAGAGATCCCGAGAAAATTGTGGTGAGGATGGTCACGAACAGCATCACTTGGTTGACGCGCACCGAACGGCCGTTCACCACAGGTAGCTTTACAACGCCTATCTGCAGGCCGTTAGGTGCCTCCTTGACTGTTGCTACCAACCCCATTGTCTTGAGGTTCATGCGTAGTTTGTCGAAGTCCTCTTCCAGGCCCGTGGGTTTTGGAGCGACATCGAATACCGCACCCTCCGACAGCACTCTGACTTCTTGAATGGGAAAATCCCTACCTATCTCCCTAATCAACAGGTCTAGAGTGTCCTTGCCGGAAGGCATGTTCACCTGTAATAGATATCATATGAATAAACTAACGCAGTAACCGCGCATCTACGCAAACAAATTTAGATAGGGAAAGGAATGCCTGGCCGTGAACAGGTTCCTGCATTTGTTCCGTCTGGGCAATTGTTTCATGGGTATACTCGGCCTGATGGTAGCAGCTTTCATTGCCGCCGGCAGCGACATGGTTGATTATTGGCAGGACCTTGCAGTTGCTTCCGCGGTCGTGTTCAGTTTCATAGCCGGAGGCAACTCACTCAATGATTACATAGACCGTGAGGTGGACCGCTTGGCGCATCCACTGAGACCGATTCCGTCAGGTAGGATGAGTCCAGAGACAGCTCTGCATGTAGCTGGAGCGGCCTTTGTGTTCTCGATCATCGTGGCTACATTCCTAAGCTATGCCGCCGCCACGGTCGTCGTTGCCGCGATATTCCTGATGATGGCCTATGAGTTCCGTTTCAAAAAGACAGGGATTGTCGGGAATGTCATAATAGCGATTCTTACCGGCATGCTGTTCATACTAGGTGGAGTGGTCGTTGATGGGGTGATGAACACGGTCGCCATAGCCGGTATGGCCGGTCTTGTCACCATTGGACGGGAGATCACCAAGGACATTGAGGATATGGAAGGCGATTTCGACAGGCAGACGCTTCCCAAGGTCATCGGCGAGCGCAACGCCGGAATAGTGGCATCATTCTGTTATCTGGCCGGAGTTGCCCTTAGTATGCAACCGGTGTTGATGGGTATCTTCAACCAGTTTTATCTGGCAGTAGTCATTGTCGCTGATGCAATCTTTATATATTGTGCTCTGGTTCTTTTTCAAGACCCACATAGGGGCCAGAAGTTAGCAAAGCTCGGCATGATGGTCGCGCTGGTCGCATTTATATTCGGAGGATTGGGATGAAGGTCAAGGATTACCTACTCGAGAAGATAGCTGCTGGAACGATCCACATGACGCTCGTCGACCCTGACAAGCAGACACCGGAACATGCGGCCGAGATAGCCGCCGATGCCGTTTCACTCGGTACCGACGCAATTATGATAGGCGGTTCCACAGACGTAACCCAACAGAATCTCGACGAGACCGCTCTGGCCATCAAGGCCTTAGTGGATATTCCCGTCATATACTTCCCCTCCGGGGCCCATGCGCTTTCCGCTCATTGTGATGCACTATACTTCATGAGCATGCTGAACAGCAGGGATGTCCGCATGGTGATAAGGGAGCAGGCGGCGGCAGGACCCATAGTGAAGAAACTAGGAATTGAACCGATCTCCATGGGCTACATAATTGTAGAACCTGGAATGAAGGTCGGAGAAGTAGGTAAAGCAGACCTCATCAAAAGAGAGGATCCGATGACAGCTGTAGGATATGCCCTTGCCGCTGAATATCTGGGTATGGAAATGATCTACCTCGAGGCGGGCAGCGGCGCCAGTGCACCCGTGCCTCCGGAGATGATATCCGCAGTGAAGAAAGTGATAACCGTGCCTCTGATAGTGGGCGGAGGAATCAGGGATGCTGTCGCGGCCGGTGCTGCCAAAGATGCGGGCGCCGATGCTGTCGTAACCGGCACGCTTGTGGAAGCTGACGGTTACCTTAAAGTCTTGGAAGAGGTCATCAAAGTCATCAAGTCTTAGAGACCATATCCAAGAACATCCTATGGACGCGTGCGTCTCGAGACAGCTCGGGATGGAACGATAGGGCCAGCAGATTATCCTGCTTTACCATCACCTTCGTACCGTCTATCTCAGCCAGCGGGATACATCCTCTCCCGACCTCCTCGATGATGGGTCCACGGATGAAAACCGCAGGGAATTCCTCGTCAAGACCTTCAATCTTCAGTGATGATTCGAAGGACTCCTTCTGTCTGCCAAAACTGTTACGACTGACACGCATGTCCATCAGACCCAAGAGTTCCGTCCTGGTCCTTTTGACATCCAGATCACCCTCCTTGGCCATCAGAATGCATCCGGCGCATGTTCCCATGATGGGGATGCCTGCGGATGCCAGGTCCCTTATAGGCTCATACATGTCAAAGCGTTTCAGAAGTTTGCCGATGGTGGTGCTCTCTCCGCCAGGAATTATTAGACAGTCTATCTCGGTCAAATCACTATTGTCCCGGACCTGCAGGACTTCTCCTTCCTGATTTTTCATCTTTAGAGCGTTGCGTATGGCCAAGACGTGCTCTGGGACGGCTCCTTGCAGAGATAGAACTCCAACCTTGATCATCTTCATCCCTAGTCGTAATTCTCACGCTGGTCCACGATGACCTTGGCCTTGACGACGTACTCTCTACTACCGACGTCGCGGAATCTGATCCTAGGACTCTCCAACAACTCCTCATCGATACCTTCCTCGATCTCGGCGATTGCCAGTACGGAGTCCAGAATACGCTCCTGGAGCGCTTTGTCGGTATCCTGTGCCTCGATGCAGAACGTTAGCCTGTCCTTGTAATTTTGACGATCTATCAGTACCTGGTAGCTTATGACCTCAGGGAATTTGAGCACTGCCTCATCGAATAGAAGAGGATACACCTTCTGCCCCAGACCAATCTTGGTCATCAGATCCAAACGTCCGCCCGGTTTCCCTATGCGGTGGTTGAATCTGGTTCCGCAGTCACATGTGGAGGGGTAGAGTGAACTGATGTCACGTGTCCTGTAACGGATTATCGGCGTGGCCTCAGCATTGAGGCTGGTAACGATAAGCTCACCTCTTTCGCCTTCAGCTACATGTTCCTCTGTTTCGGGATCTATCACTTCGAAGAGGAGGTTTGCCTCATCGGTGTGTAGGCCGTTCCGCTCATCACACTCTATCGCACATGCGAGGCCGAATTCTGTCATCCCCCACACATCAAGCACCGGGCAGCCCCACGCGTTCTGGAGTGTGTTCCTCATCGACTCCGACAACGGTTCAGCAGCGCAGATTAGCTTCTTGATGCCCAATTGTCGGAGGTCGACCTTTTCTCCAGCTAGCACTGTGACACGATGAATGAATGAGGGGAGGCCTATGATGTAGGAGGATTTGTTTTCCCTTATGGTCCGCATCTGCTCCTCTATGTCCACGCTGGCAGAACTTGATGAACCATAACCGGCGACCATACAGGCTCCTGCCATCATCAGACTAGGATCCCAAGCGCCAACGGTCGGGAACATAATGTGAAGGACCTCTCCTTTCTGCATACCCACGTTCATGAGTGCCGAGGATATGATATCGATTTTGGAAAGGAGGTCCTCACGGGAATAGAATACGCGTTTGCGCACACCGGATGTTCCGGTTGTGGAGAAGGCCCTCTCCGTCTTGGTCATAGACACACAGAGGAAATGCATGGGGTCGACGGCCATCTCGTCGGGAGTGGTCAGGGGTATCTTGGTGAGGTCTTCGTAAGCACGTATATCCTCAGGGGCCACACCGGCCTTCCGGTAGCGGTCCTTGTAGAAAATAGAGTTCGCCTCCGTGTAACGCATCTGTTCCCTTACGCGGAACAACTGATACTCACGGAACTCATCTGGACCTACGAAATCAAGTTTACGGGCGCCTATGGCATCCCTGAGCTCGGGACTCCTGCGGAATGTGTCCTTGGCCTTAAGAGCCATCCATTCTTCGAGCGGGTGTTCGCAGTCTTCCGGAATTTGTGTCGATAACAACTTTCTGCGCACGACGGCGATCTTCACCCTCTTCTTCACAGTTTCCCAAGCACTCATATCAGTGAAATCCAGTGAAACATAGATAATAGTATTGACTTAAATTTAGAAAACATAAAATCTATTGTTAGACGATACAAACCCGTGGCAGATGATTGGAAGTCAATATCGAGATACCTGCAGGAAGATGTGAGGCTCAGAGGTGATGCTGTCGCTGTCAGGTTCATCGATAGCGCTTCGAAACTCAGCAGTTTCCGTGGACGCGTGATGCGCGACACCGCCGTGTGCCAAATGATTTTGAGAGCCAGGTTCGATGGCACCGACGGCATAGTGGCTTCAGCCGCCAACACGATGAGATGTGTTTGGGGTGCGGCCGCCCTGGGTCTGATGAAGACTCCCGATAGATTGAGTAACGGTCTGCTTTACCTTGGATTCGTCAATGACATGCAAGCAGGTGCAGAAATGCACTCACATATGGGTATGATAGGTGACGGTGGCGAAAGCAACGGGGCTGTGGAGATCTCACCACTCTCACATTGTGATCAGGAGCCAGATGTCATCGTTTTCTACGGCACCCCGGGGCAGATGCTCAGATTGACCATAGGATTGAACTTCGAGACCGGAGGAGCGGTGTGTAATCCAGTCACCGGCCAGGCATCGGTCTGCGCATCCATAGCCCGAGCACATACCAAAGGCCTGCCTTCGTTGGACATCCCCTGCATGGGCGACAGGCTGTACGGATTAGTCGGCGATGATGAGATGGTCATGGTCCTTCCGTACTCCATGATGGATCAGCTAATGAGGGGTTTGAAAGGTAGCAGGGATATGGCCCCCTATCCATTCCGACCATTCACCAGATGGTCGCCACTCTTCCCGCCAACTTTCCTCCCAACCAAGGAAGAACTTGAACGTTAAGGTGTTGAAATCGTGAAATGTATATAGGGGAAAGACCTTAGCTGGAAACGCAAACGTGGAGTGAAAAAGAATGGTACTTACCCCAGAGATGGCCAAGGCTGGCGTCACACCGCAGATGCTGTCGTCGACGCACAGATTCAAATGTCCCAATT
>SKHQ01000027.1 GCA_007116915.1 Candidatus Methanomethylophilaceae archaeon | reverse complement strand
TTAAGATGAGAGGACCGCCTAAAAGATGGGCGGCCCTACAGTACTACTAGACCAAGGCTTCCGCTGCATTCGGATAGAATTGACGGCAACGGATTGACTTCGGTCATCGGACGGTTTATGACGATAACCGTATTTTATCCTTTTCTATGACCAAAGGTAAGAGGATTGGACCTTTCTGACACTGGCTTGAGGCTTTCCAGTGTAGTTAATATATTGTTAATACCATCGCCAGCCGTCCGATAATGGACGGAGGTGGACGGTCTTGGCTGGCAATGGTGATGCGACGATAATTCTACCCACCCTCAACGAGGTGGAAAACATAGGCGCCATGCTCAGCACGTTGACCTCGCTCTATCCGGACCAGAACATCCTGGTCATCGATGATGACTCCGAGGATGGGACGGCGGCCGTCGTCAGGGGATGGGAGGGTGATAAGGACGTCCGGGTGATCGTGCGGGACCGTTCCGACCGCGGCCTGTCAGCCAGCATATATGAGGGCATATCATCGTGCACCACCCCGTACTTCGTGGTCATGGACTGCGACTTCCAGCACCCTCCGGAGAAGGTCGCTGACCTCTTACACGAGATGAGAGGGGGAGCCGACCTGGCCATCGGCGTCAGGACGGACCGCTCCGCCCTGACCCCGTTCCGGAGGTTCTCCTCCTCCGTGGCCCACATCATGGCCCATTCCTACCTCGTCTTTCACTCCCAGCCCAGCAGCAGCGACATAATGACCGGTTTCTTCGCCGGAAGGACGGAACTTTTCCAGAATGTCGTACAGGATAGCCAGGAGAATCTGGAGAGAAAGGGATTCAAAGCGCTATTCGACCTGCTCAAGTTCTGCCCTCCCGGAATCGATATTCGGGAGATTGAATTCGATTTCATGCCCCGCAAGGCGGGGGAGTCTAAGATCTCACCCCTTGTCATCATTTCCATACTGAGACAATGCGGCAGAGGTGGGAAGATGGTCTCAGCGCTAGTCTCCAGGATCATTAACCGGATATGATTCATATGAAAAGTGGAAAGGAAAAACCGGACGTCAGCCGGCTCAAGAACGGCATCATGAGCCAACTGCCCGACGGTGGTTTGGTCGGACCGGCCGCCTTGCTCTTCACCGCCACCGTCATAGGAAGCGGCCTGGATTTCCTGTTCCATGTTTTCATGGCCAGGAACCTCGACGTCAATTCCTATTCCGAATTGGCGGCCCTGATGTCGATGTTGATGATTCTATCGCTGCCGATGCGGACCGTACATAACATAATGACCCGGTTCATCACGCAGTTCATAGCCCGGAACGAACCGGCTAAGATATCTTGGCTAATGGTCCGGATGACGATTATCACGTTGATTATCAGCATCGCCTTCATGGCGGTGATGATTATCCTCACCCCTTTCATCGTCGAACTCTTCTCATTGAGCTCTCCGCTCCTGGTCCTCATCCTCGCAATCGGTGTGGTCTTCAAACTTATGTGGGGGGTGTTCATAGGCGTCAACCATGCTTTCGAGATGTTCGGATGGATGAGTATCCAGCAGGTCCTGGCTGCCGTCTCCAAGATTGTGGTCGGTGTAATCGTCGTTCTGTTGGGTTATGGTGTCGGCGGAGCTTTCACTGCTGCGGCCTTCGCAGCTGGTACAGCGCTTGCCATTGCCACACTCCCAGTCCTGAAACATATCACTAAGGAAAGGATCCCGTTCGAGATGAGACGGGTTGGCATCTACGCGATTCCGTCCCTGGTGGCTGCATTGTCATTCGGAACCCTGACCAACGTGGACCTCATAGCGGTCCGCGTTTTCATAGAGGGGGATCTGGCAGGACAGTTCGCTGCCGCTTCACAATTGAGTAAATTGCTGGTTTTCATACCCGGGGCGGTGGGGACAGTGCTTTTCCCCAAGGTGACCGCGGCCATGGAGACCGGGAACGATCCCATACCGATATTCAAGAAGGCCGCTTTGTGGTCGCTTCTACTGTGTGGGGCCCCAACGCTGATGATCGCCCTGATGCCGGAATTTGTGATTGGTACAATTTATGGAGAGGCCTATTTAGGAGCCGCCGGTGTTCTGGTGATCCTGTGCCTGGCAATGACCCTCTTCGGACTGGCCAGCCTATTCATGGTCTTCGGACTGGCCACCGACGGGAACCGTTTCATCGCCATTATCGCCTTCTTTGCGGTGATAGAGGTCGTTTTAATGTCAATCTTCAATCAGAGCATTGAGCAACTGGCCACTGTCATACTGTTGGTCTCAGCGCTGATGGCGACATTCTGCCTGCTTTACCTGACCTACGCCATAAAGAGCGGTGACGGACCTTACTGGAGAAAACATTCCATTTGAGACTCAATGCCTCTTGGTGGAGTCGATGACCTTCCAGACCGCCTGATCCTTGAACCCCAGGGCCACATAGGCCTTGGAGTATGTCCTGGCCATCGATTCCAGGAGAATGGCTCCGAAAAGTGAGATCGGGTTGGGCCGTTCCTCGCGGATGAAGTCGAGAAGGGAATTGAATACCAGGCCCTTATCCTTGGTGGGGGGGCAGTAGTTGAAACGGCGCTTCATGTAGTTCTCGCCGATGTTGACCCTGACCCGCTGGTTGAGGAAATCGTCAATATTCTCCGCGCCCTTGAGGTTGGTCACTGCGTCAGGGGCGTAGACGATCCGATATCCCATGGAATAGAATGTATAGGCCAACCAATCCTCGTCGGTGTTGACGTCCCGCGGCATCTGAAGATCGAGATTCCGTATGGCGAACAGCTCCGTCATCTTGGGATTCATCGCGGACACACCATGGTGTAGATGGAACATGAGACGGGCGGTGAAAGCGAAGAATCCTCCGTCATGGTTGACCGGGGCCAGGCGACCTGTTACCGCCCCCACCTTTGGATCTGAAAGCGGTTCGAGGAGATGCTTGAATGCACCTGGAGATATGAAGGCATCAGCATTCAGCTGTATGAGGACGTCCCCGCGGGCACTGCTCATGAAAAGGTTGTTGGCCGAAGCTTTTCCCTCTCTCCCTTTCTGCACCAGTAGCCTTATCCTAGGCTCCTGCTCCGCCATGGACCGTACAATGTCATCGGTGGAATCGGTGCTGCCACTCGACACCACAATGACCTCCAACAGCTCATGCCCGCCAGTATCCTGGGCCAATATCGATTCGAGGCTGCGTTTTATGTTGCCTTCCTCATTATAGGCTGGCACCCCGACCGATATACGGAACATCGTTGGCATGAAGAACGCCTCCGATATTAAGCGTTGTCCTGCGGTTATCCGCTTTGGATTCGGTAAATGATTTATCGGTCCATACTCTACACCTCAGTATGAAACCGGACCCGGAGTGCGTACCCTGCCTCCTAAAACGCGTACTCTTCCAGTCAAGGCTGGTGGCGGATGAGGATGGTGCCCGGCCGGTCGCAGCCGCATTACAGGAGATGGCGAACGCCCACCCTGGCGCACAGAACTCCGCGAAGATGGCCAGCCGCGTCCATCGCAAGGCCTATGACGCCCTGAACGTCAAAGACCCGTATCATGAGCTGAAGGTACGCTCCGATGAAGTGGCGGAGATGTTGCTGCCTCATCTGCGGGAAGTCATTGAATCATCGGAAGACAGGATGGAGGCCGCGGTCATCGGTTCGATAGTCGGCAACATAATGGATTTCGGCCCCGGGATAGCCATACAGCATCCCGACGAGTTGATAGACGCGTTCCAAGGATTGATGTCTCAGGGACTTGATGTCAATGATGTGGGGAAGCTACGCTCGCGCCTTGGTGGCGATACGACCGTGCTCTACCTCTTCGACAACTGCGGCGAATCGGTTTTCGACCGCCTCCTTATAAAGGAGATTCAGAAGCTGGGTAGCGAGGTCGTGGGCGTGGTGAAGGGAGAACCCATACTCACGGATGTCACAAGGGAGGATGCCGAACGGGTTGGCCTTGGTGATGTGCTCGACAGGATCGTTGACACCGGCCAATTCGCCATAGGTGTGGACCTGTCAACTGCTTCTGAGGCCTGCAGAGCGGAGTTCAAGAAAGCGGATGTCATAATATCCAAGGGGATGGCTAACTTCGAGGCCTTGTCCGACGAGGACATCGGTGAGGTCTTCTACCTGATGCGCGCCAAATGCGACCCGGTGGCGAACGCATTAGGTGTCAGGAAGGGAGATAATGTGGCGATGTCATGGGGCGCACATAACGACTAAGATTATGCACCCTCGGATTGTATTATCGGCGATATGGTGGAATGCGTATGAGCGAGGAGATTCAACAAGCGGTTATAATGGTCGGCGGGAAGGGGACCCGGTTGAGACCTCTCACGGAAAATGTTCCCAAACCCATGTTGCCGGTCATGGGGATCCCGTGCCTGGAGTATGTGATCAGAAGCCTCATCGGTTCGGGGGTCAAGGAGATCATACTCGCCTGTGGTTACAGGTCTGATGTGATCTCGGACTTCGTCGGTGACGGCTCGAAGTTCGGGGCGGATGTCTCTTTTGCTTACGAGGAGGAGCCGGCGGGCACTGCTGGTTCGATAAAACTGCTACAGGACCGCCTTGATGACACCTTCCTGGTGGCAAGCGGTGATGTGCTCGCCGACGTAGACATCCAAGGTATGGTGGAAAGTCACCGCCACGGAGGATGTGCAGTGACCATGGCCCTGACCCGCGTGGACAATCCTACAGAGTTCGGCATAGTCGGCCTCGACGAGGACGGCAGAGTGGAGAGGTTCCGTGAGAAGCCCCCGCCGGAGGAGGTGTTTTCAGACCTGGTCAATGCTGGCATATACATCATGGACCGAGACGTGATGGACCGTGTGCCGGCGGGAGTGATGTACGACTTCTCCAAGGACCTATTCCCGGACGTACTATCCAACGGGCTTGGGATCAGAGGACACATTCTGCAAGGGTTCTGGATGGACATCGGCCGGCCATCCGACCTATTGAGGGCCAACATATCGAAGGCGGCAGCCTTGGGAGGGGAGGGGCATAGCCATGTCATGGATGGTGTCCAACTCCGAGATGTGCGTGTTTTGTCATCTGTGGTCCACCCCGGAGTCAAGGCCGAGGCCTGCGTCATCGAAGGGTCGCTGATCCTCGACGGCACCGTAATCGGAGAGGGTTCGCATATAATTGACAGTATAATCGGAAGGAAGGTAAAAATCGGTAAAGGATGCAAGCTCCGCGGAGCGGTTCTGGCTGATGATGATTCCATCCCGGATGGTTATGTGAGCGAAACGTGGGCATGAGTTTGACATTCTTCTGCATCGAGCGGGGGGAAGGGTTACTTTTTTTATGCTATGATTGGATTCGCAATCGACCCGGACCGTATAGAGGATGGTCGGGAGTCGAATAATTTGATTCGTCGGAGATTACCTGTATGAAAAGACGTCCTGAGGATTATGAGTGGTTTTTAACCTGGATACTAGTGGGTTTCCTGTTCTTCAGTATATTGCTGGCTTTGGCCAACCTGAGGGTGTTCTTCGTGTTGATGGGTGTGTTCGCCCTTTATCTCACACTCTATCCTCCGATCAAGTACCGCGACCCGAGCATCATGCCCGCCTTTGAACTGGTGGTTTTGCTCAGCATACCATTCATCATCTACGTCATAATGACCCTCGTACCGGAGACCAACATCCTCACCGGAGTGAGGGTCGCAGAGATGGTGGCCATATTCGCAGTCAGCCTGGTTATGATGATTCATCTGCAAAACTACCACGGACTGGTCCTGGATCGGATATTGATCGTATTCTTCATGATCGCCTTCACCAGCACCCTGGGGATGTTCCACACCTTGGGCCTTTACTTCAACGACCAGTTCTTCGGGACTTCGTATGTGACCTCCAACCACATCCTCATGACCGACATGACCCTGGCCACCATCGGCGGGGTGGTCCTATCGATCATACTTCTGACTTACATGCGGAGGCGGAGCCTGTTCCACATAAACGTTCCTGACTACCAGAGGAGGAATGGACAATGAGTCGCTGGGAGAACTGGGAGAAGCCCCTGGCGTTCCTCATGTGGTCGGTACTGCCGATTGTTACGCTCTTCTCGATCTTCGCCTACCTGGATCAGGGAGGCCACTATAACCGTGTCATCCTGATCGGTTCCCTGGGAAGCATAGCCTTCGCCATTCCGCTGTTACTGAGATTCACCGAGTATCTCATAGTCCCGTGGAGCCTTATCATCATGATATACGCATCCCTCATCAACCACCTGGTGGGGGACTTCCTGATGTTCTACACCATCTACCCCTGGTTCGACAAGGTGTCCCACACATTGTCAAGCATCACCATCGCCATCATAGTCTTCATGTTCTTGGTGCTAGTGGACCATTATATCAGTTCGATCCGGATTCCGGTCAAATTGATGCCCTTTCTGGCGGTAACGACCGTCTCATTGCTGGGCGTCATCTGGGAGATATTCGAATGGTTCGCCGGCTACATGGGCGTGGAGATGCAGTTCTATCTCGAGGATACCGTGTATGACCTGCTGACCAACTTCATCGGAGCCAGCTTCGCGGCCTATGTGAGTTATCGTTACGTGGCAGAGAGGGGCGTGGAACAGGTTGCTAATAGCCTGGAGGCCGATGGTTTCATGAAACGCATCGCCGGCGGTTGGGAGAGAAGGATGGGCTCCTTGTGAACTCATCGCCCATCGGGCGACCGGAACAATGGCACCTCACCCATCCTCAGCATTCTTAATCCCATATGGAGCATGATCAACTGCCAGGACAGTGCCAATGCAAACGGTATCAGCGCCCAGAGGCCGTCACTGGGAAGCAGTGAGGGGACTCCATCGTAACTCTGGAAGAACTGGACGAAGAACGCCAGGAACGCCGCCGCGGTCAGCAACCAACCCTGCCTCATATCGGCCGTGGCCAGTATACATATCACTGCTAACGGTATGATGTAATAGCAGGCGTAGATCTTGGGGAAGAACAAGAAGAAGGGCAATATCATTAGGTACGCCCCCCGTACCGAGTCTATGTCCCTCTTCCATATGATGTATAGGCAATACAGTGTTCCGAACACGAACAATGCTTGTAGGATGAACCCGGGGAATGTGATCCCGCTATCGTATAGCACGACCCAGACGCTGATCCCTTCCTGAAGACCCTCCTCGCCGGTCTGACGCAGGTAGTAGCTGGGGAAACGCAGAAACCTCTCCCCGGCCAGGATAAGGAGTGGCAACGTCACAGCCACACCGGCTACTGCCAGATAGATTATGGACCGCTTCATATCCTCAGCGGACTGCTTTATCAAGGCCAGAGGCACAAGGACGACTGAGAATATCTTTGTCAAAGCGCCGAGGGTGGCGACCAGTGTGGCCCCCTGAGCGCGACCGAGTATCAGAAGCAGTACGGGCAGTGCGTAGAACAACGCCACCACCGTCTCATCCTGAACGAATATGACCGCGGTGGCCCAGGTTATCGGGTTCAAAAGGAAGAATCCGGTCGCTAGTAGCGCCACCTTCTCATCCTTCTGTCGCAGAAGAGCGTAAATCACCACCGCGGTGAGGAAAACATATGCGGTGAACAGAACGGCATAAGCCGCCACGGTGTTCCCTATCAGTGCAGCCGGCAACATCAGATACATAATCAGAGGCGGGCTCTCGGAGTAGAAGTCGAGGTACGGTATCTGTCCATCAAGTATGCCTTCTGTCCTTTCTTGATAGAAGGGTATGTCGGGATGTGTCTGCACCGCTTCATCGGAGAGGTCGTGAACGAACGCCGCTCCGAAGTCGGTCGACATCATTGCAAGCATCAATAGGGCGTAGAACAGCAATGCAAAAGCAAAGAGCGCAACCGCCCGTCGATACGCTGTGCCATCCCCCAACCACTTCTGTATCCGTTGTATTGCCGCCTTCATGTCCACACCAATGCCATCCAAGATTGCCTTCTAACGATGTCGGGTGTTTTCATCACATGCTTTCGGAATGTAAAAATCTGTCCTAGGTAAGCGTGTTTATCGCCAGGCAAAACAATCATACACGAAAGATGGAAACAGTCTATTACCTCGGCAATCATATCATCCTGTATGGGAGACACGGTGGACCTAAAGGTCGCGATGGCTCACCGCCAGGCCGAGGCGGGACTGGGCCGGGCGCGTCTTGACCTCCAGGCCAGAAGGGTATTGAATGTCGAGGCCGGCGACAGCATAGAGATCGTCGGTAAAAGGACCACCGTGGCCAAAGTCTTCCGCGGACTGCCCGAGGATGAGGGGCGGGGCATCATACGCATTGACGGACTGACCAGGACCAACGCCGGGGTTTCGGTCGATGAGACTGTTAAAGTGAAAAGGATTGACCCCTCGCCGGCGGAAAAGGTGATCCTAGCTCCCAATATACCGGCTGGCAAGAAGGTGAGTTTCGGAGAGGGGGCCGAGCAGCTTTTCCTGCGTGGGTTGGTCAACCGCCCTCTGATACGGGGCAATGACATCGTGGTACCGAACATCGCCCTCATGGGCGGTAAATCACCGTTCACGGTGGTGAGCACCGTACCAAACGGCCCTGTGATGGTCGTGCCAGGTACCGAATTGATCCTCAAGGAGGAGCCGGAAGATACCAAGACAGGCCCGGCCTGGAACACCACTTACGATGACGTCGGTGGACTGGATGGGGAGTTGAAACGCGTTCGGGAGATGATCGAGCTACCCTTGAAACATCCCGAGCTCTTCGACCGTCTGGGCATTGCGCCGCCCAAGGGCGTCCTTCTCTATGGGCCGCCAGGAACAGGAAAGACGCTCATCGCCAAAGCCCTGGCGAACGAATCCGGTGCCAGCTTCTTCTCCATACAGGGTCCGGAGATCATGAGCCGCTACTACGGGGAGAGTGAGGAGCGGTTACGGCAGGTCTTCCAACAGGCGGAGCAGGGTTCGCCCAGCATTCTGTTCATTGATGAGATAGATTCCATAGCGCCCGACCGTGCCACAGTCAACGGCGAGGTGGAGAGACGGGTCGTTGCCCAATTGCTGACCTTGATGGACGGCCTCGACGGTCGCGGTGAGGTGGTCGTCATCGGAGCCACAAACATGGAATCGTCCATCGATCCCGCTCTGCGAAGACCGGGACGTTTCGACCGTGAGATTGAGATCGGCGTTCCTTCCCGGACGGGTCGCAGGGAGATCCTATCGATTCACACCCGCGGAATGCCATTGCACGAGGACGTGGACCTGGACGAGGTTGCATCGGCGACACAGGGTTTCGTGGGTGCCGACATGGCATCCTTGTGCCGCGAGGCGGCCATGGCCTGCCTGTCACGCCACATGCCCGAACTCGACCTGGACGGTGCCCTCCCCGCGCAGATGGTGGAGGGAATGAGGGTGGAGATGAACGACTTCCGCCAAGCGATGACAGAGGTGGAACCCTCAGGAATGAGGGAGGTGATGGTGGAGATACCAAAGGTCAGTTGGGACCGCATCGGAGGCCTTGACGAGCTGAAGAAGGAGATAATGGAGTTCCTGATCCCCTCCGAGGATCCCAAAGCCTTCGAGAGATTGGGTATCAGAGCGGCCAAGGGCATGCTCCTTTACGGTCCGCCGGGCACGGGTAAGACGCTCATCGCCAAGGCCCTGGCGAACGAGTCCGGGGCCAACTTCATAAGCATAAGCGGACCGGAGATTGTGAGCAAATGGGTGGGGGAGAGTGAGAAGGCCGTCCGCCAGATATTCAAGAAGGCCAAACAGATGGCACCCTGCATCATATTCTTCGATGAGATAGACTCCATCGCTCCGCTGAGGGGAGGTGAGGAAAAGTCCGGTGAGCGCATCGTGAACCAACTGCTAACATCCCTGGACGGTTTGGAGGGATTGCAGAACGTGGTCGTTGTGGCGGCCACCAACCGACCGGACATAATCGATCCGGCGTTGCTGAGGCCCGGCCGATTCGATAAGCTCGTCCTCGTACCGGCTCCGGACCGTGATGCGCGTTTGAGCATACTGAATGTGCATACGTCAGCCATGCCACTGGGAGAGGATGTCGACCTTCCGACACTGGTCTCGAAGACCGAGGGCTTCGTAGGCGCCGACCTGGAGAACCTCTGCCGGGAGGCGGGGCTCAACGCATTCCGGGAGGATGTCGGCGCGGAGACGGTTTCCCAGAGGCATTTCCTCTCCGCCCTGGAGGGAATGACCCCCTCCGCTGACCCCCATACCGTGGACCGTTACGTCCGCATCGGCAAGGATCTGCGCCGCCGCAAGGCGGGATGGGGAGACATGCCCCAGTACCAATGATGCGCAGCCATTAATAGAACCTAAGTGGATTTTGGAACGGGATGCCTGATGAGAAGATTCATGACCGAGCTGCTGGGGAAGAGGATGATGACCAGCGACGGCTCCATGGTGGGGACCGTCGATGATCTTCTAATCGATCATCAGACCGGGGAGATAGAGTTCGTACTCGTCATGCCCGACGGTGACAGTAGGAGCTTCCTCGGCGTGGATGAACAGGGAAGGGTCATAGTCCCCTTCACGGAGATGAAATCCCTCAAGGACGTCTTGGTTATGGATTTTGACTAATCCAGTCTTCGGACCATGTACGGACCTTCGCGCTGATACCCCATGGCCGCATAGTACGGCCTGACCCCCACGCCACTGGTGACGCGGATGTTGGAAGCGCCGTTGGCTAGTGCCGTTACCTCTGCTTCTCGTAACAATCTATGGCCAAAGCCGCGGTGCTGCCATTCACCACGGTCACCCAGCGGCGAGCTGCGCCCGAACACCTTCAGCTCCCGTATTGATGCCGTCCCGTCGGAGTTGATCCTCAGCCTTACATAGCCGATTAGAGAACCTTCCTGATCCAGACTTATGAAGTGCTCCTGCCCTCCGGACGCGTCATACACATAGCGCATCTCCTCCAAGGGTTTGGAGGGGTCGTACTCCAAGCCACGCTGACCGACCTCGCGGCAGCGTATGCAACCACAGGAACGACCGGTCTCCCGCAACCTCTGCTTGGCCAGATTACGGAGGTCACCCTTCTTGATCCCCGCCTCTATCTCGGGAGCTGGTATATCCCTCTGGATTCTCTGAATACGGACGTACGGAGGCACCAATGTCTTGATGTCCGCCACCAGGGATGTGCCCTGCTCGACATCGTATGGTGTGTATAGTCCCTGCTTCCACATCTCGTAGAGAGGCGTCCCCTTAACCACCAGGGTCGGATATAGCTTCAGCATGTCGGGGCGGAAATCAGGGTCATCGAAAACACGTCTCGTACTGGCAAGGTCCTTCTCCACATCACTTCCCGGTAGTCCCGGCATTAAGTGGTAACTCACCTTGAGACCGGCCTCCTTGGCGCGACGTGTGGCGTCACGCACCGCGCCTATCCCATGACCGCGGTCCATCGCCGTCAATATTTCGTCGTCGAGTATCTGCACCCCCAACTCCACCCGGGTGGCGCCAAGTTCAAGGGACCTTTTTACCTGGACATCATCGAATATGTCGGGGCGGGTCTCGAGGGTGATACCGATGCAACGATGCGGAGCGGATTCGTTTAGTGCCTGTGCCTCCTCGAGGGTGGACGACTGCTTACGGTTCATGGCATCGAAGCAGCCCTTTACGAACATCTCCTGATATTCGGGGTCACGCGATGTGAACGTACCGCCCATGATTATCAGGTCCACCTTATCGGTCACATGGCCGATGCGATGCAGTTGGTCAAGCCGGTCTGTCACCTGACGGAAGGCGTCAAACTCGTTGCGGGCACCACGGCGGGCGGCGGGCTCTTTGCCGGTGTATGACTGCGGAGAACCACCTTGGACCCCTCCGGGACAGAAAGCGCAGCGTCCATGCGGACAGGGATGGGGAGATGTCATGACCGCCACTACGGCAACCCCGCTGAGGGTGCGGACAGGTTTGTTCATCAGCAAGGGAGCCAACTCCTTGCGTTGCACATCATCCAGGGCTTCCAGTATCTCGGAGTTGGCCGGCACTCTGCCCATACCCAACTCCCGACAGAGTTTGAGCTTGGCGTTCTGCAGACCTTCGCGGTCGACCCGGCCCTGCGTGATGTCGGCGATCACACGACGGAGGAACTCTTCCTCGGGATTCATCTACGATACGCGAGTGAGAGTCCTGCCCTCTCACCCTCGCCCTCCATCATAATGTCTTTTCGGGACGCTGTGCCACACAAACGGCCGAGAAGGCTTTGGATTGTATGTGAAGTGTTGTTCGCGAACATACGTAGCCTTCCGTTATTCACTAGGGAGCATCGAGGGCGCATCCGCACCGTCAGTCCTCCCGGGAACGGGCGAGTTCCTGCAGGTGCTGGACTGTGCGCTTGTAGTTTTCCATGGCCATGTTGACATTGGCCTCGGTGAAGTTCCAGGCCTTGGAAAGGTCGCCGTAACGTATGCGGTATCCTTTCTTGTACTGGCCGTCGATCTCCACATCCAGCGACTCCAATATGTCCAATGACTTCAGTTTGTTGATGTGGCGGTAGACGGTGGGCCGGGTGGTTCCTAGTAGTACCGCCAACTCATCCACGGACCATGCCTTGCCCATGTTGCGCATGAAATGGTCCATGAAAAGCCGGTACGGTACGCTATCCCTGAGCCCGTTTCCCCCTGCCCTACCATCGGGATTCCGAGGCAGGTAACCTATCTGAGTCAAGAACATCTCAGCCACCTCTTCAACGGCCTTGATCGAGTCCAGCGGCGTGTTGCTCACCACATTCATTTCAAACATCGGTTGCACTCCTTAACCCCCGATAATTGTTTAGCATATTTATTGATTAATTGCGTACATTTCAACGTGTAACATTTTTTACATGGGCAAATGTTACTAATGTGTATCACAAAGAGGATAATTTTTCCTCGAAGATTGGTAGTTTATGGTTCTCGGATTGAAAAATTAACACAATTAGGTTAATCATATCCTAAATGTAATAACGATTATATATGATGCGGACGTGAAATGGTTCAGGTGAAAATCATGGTTAGCAAGAACGTGTTGATTGCAGCGGTTGCGGCTCTAGTCATCGTTGCATCGGTTGGTCTAATCCTA
The DNA here is from genome assembly GCA_007116915.1 of Candidatus Methanomethylophilaceae archaeon. Taxonomy (GTDB): domain Archaea; phylum Thermoplasmatota; class Thermoplasmata; order Methanomassiliicoccales; family Methanomethylophilaceae; genus PWHV01. The sequence continues at coordinate 2,001 of SKHQ01000027.1, read as the reverse complement.
ACGATAGAAACTGAGGCAAAAGAACCAAAAATTGTGATCCTAGCCCAGGTGAATTCAGAGGGATCAGCCATATTCGTGAAAAACGACATCGATAGTGTTGAAGACATGAAGGGGAAGGTATTCGCCACCCCTGGCGAGGCATCTATCCAGCACATGATCCTGATGAACTTTGTAAAGGATGCGGGAATAAAGTGGGCAATAGCGCCTGGTTCGGGGCAGTCAAAAGCATCTGACACCGTTTACTGGACTGAGATTGCTCCAGCTAATATGAAAGGTGCCTTTAAGGAACAATTGATTCAGGGCGGTATAGCTTGGGAGCCTTTCAACAGTGACATTGTCTTAGACCCAACTGTTACCGAGGCGAAGATCCTCGTATGGTCCGATGAGCTGATTCCGGCACACCCCTGCTGCGTGGTTGCTGCCAACGCTAAGTTCGTTGAGAATAACCCCGAGACAATCGAGAAGTTCCTGGCTGCACACGTACTGGCAACCCAATGGATCGTGGACACTCTGGCGGACGACACCTCGGCTAACTACACTCTGATGATCGATATGGGTGCTAAATTCGCTGAGCGTCCGGCAGCTGTCGTAGAAGAGTCGCTAAAGCATGTGACGTTCAACAGCTCTATCGAGCAAGATTGGAAGGACTCACTGGAAATGATTGTCGATACCTACATCTCATTGAAAATGATTGGTTCGATGTCATCCATCGGGTTCGATAATTCAACATCCTTTGTTGACGCTATAGTCAATGAGACCTACCTCCAAAACTCCGCATCTGTTGTGATTGCGGACCCTGCGGATGACCTCGTTGATGTTCGTGTGGGATGGTTGAGGGGCGATGTGCATCAAATGGCACGTCTGGTGGCTATGAACGAGACTGTCGGACAGGGATTCGGTTTCGGTGACCGTACGATATTCGAAGCGTATGGATTGAACATCGTTCCCGGCGCCGGCAACGAATACGCCAACGGTGGAGCTGTATACACTGCCTTTGAGGCCGACCTCATCGATATCGGTATGTTGGGCGCACCGCCCGCCATCCTGAGGACAGCCAACTCACTCGCTTGAGTGTTCAAGAAGGAAAAAACCAAACCTTTTTCTCCAATACCTTTCTTTTCAAATGGCGGAGAAGATGGATAAGGCAAATACAATAAAGGCCAAGGCCTGGAAATACGATCCTGAGAATCAATACCACCGTCTAGCTCGTGCTGTTCTAATAACCATCACGTCACTGGTTTGTCTGGTTCTAATTTGGTGGGTACTAGCATTGGCGATAAACATAACTTATTTACCCACCCCTATTAAAGTATGGGAGGCTCTTCAACGGCTCCTTGAATTCGGTGACGTGGGTACGGGCTTGACAATGGGCCAACATGTAGAGTCCAGCCTCAGGCGTTTTGCAGGTGGTTTCATCATTGCTTTCTTGGTCGCTGTGCCTTTGGGTCTGGCTATGGGCTACTCCAGCCTTACTGAGGAGTTTTCATCTCCGATAATCGAAGTCCTCAGGCCTATCGCGCCGATGGCTTGGGCGCCATTGTTCATCCTCTCCATGGGTACCGTCCTAGGGCCAATGATGGTTGTCTTCATCGGTGTTTTCTTCCCCGTACTTTCCAACACCATGTTCGGTGTCAAGAAAATCGACCCTTACCTGGTTGATGCGGCTAGGACCCTGGGTGCGAGTAATATTCAGATATTCTACAAGGTTATGGTGCCCTGCACCATACCGTACATAATGAACGGGATAAGAATCGGGCTGGGGATCGGTTGGATGTGTATAGTCGCCGCCGAAATGATTATTGCCCTGGGTGGCGGAATCGGATATTTCATCCTGGCCCAATCCCAGATCGGCAACTGGGCCAATGTGTTTGTCGGTCTTGGAATCGTCTCTCTATTGGGGATACTCACAACGGGGATCGCTGACCGTGTACACCGCATCATCAGCAACAGGATGGGATTGAATTGAACGGTGGGCTTAGCATCAAAGGACTAAGGAAGGTC
>SKHQ01000046.1 GCA_007116915.1 Candidatus Methanomethylophilaceae archaeon | reverse complement strand
TATCACCCGAGGCCATGGATATGCTGATATCCGAACTCCTCACAGTAACCAAGGTCCCGATATCGGTCCATTGCCATGACGATCTCGGGCTGGCCGTTGCCAACAGCATAGCGGCCATCCGCGCCGGTGCCAGACAGGCCCATGTGTGTGTGAACGGCCTTGGAGAGAGGGCCGGCAACGCGGCGCTCGAGGAGGTCGCCATGGATCTGCTCGCCTTCTATGGGGTGGAGCCACTGGTGATGTCCAAGATAGGTAGCACCTGCAAGGCCATCTCCCGGATGACTGGATATCCCATTCCCAAGAACAAGGCCATCGTAGGAAGCAACGCTTTCTCCCACGAATCAGGTATCCATGTGCACGGTGTGATGGGTCACGCTTCCACATATGAGGCATTCGGTCCTGAGATAGTGGGAATGTCACGTGCAATAGTGATGGGCAAGCATTCCGGCGCCCATAGCGTCCGTGATAAACTGAAGGAGCTCAGACTGGACATAGCAGATGACCACATACCGGAGATAGTCAGGAAGATAAAAGAGCTGGCAGAGAGCGGTAAGACCGTTGATGATGCTGAACTCGTGGCCCTCGCAGACCATGTCGCATCCCGCGAGCTCCGTGAGGAAAGGGTAAAGCTGAAAGAGTTTGCCGTCTTCACCGGTAAGGGTATAACGCCCACCGCCACGGTTACTGTGGAGGTGGACGGTGTGAGCAACACCGTATCACAAGTGGGGATAGGCCCCGTGGACGCATCCCTCAAGGCACTGCGGTCCGCGGTGGATGAGAACCTGGTGCTCGAGGAGTACCGTCTCAGCGCGATTACCGGGGGGAGCGACTCCCTGGCCGAGGTCACGGTCCTCCTCCGCGACAGCAATGGTACCGGGAGACTGTTCGTCGGCAAAGGTATCGGCTCGGATATCGTCCAAACATCCGTCGATGCCACGGTCGAGGCCATCAACCGACAGTATTCAATGATCAAGAAAGGGGTTTCAGAATGAAAAAGGGTAAGACCATTGCGGAGAAGATCCTCTCCGATAAATCAGGCGTTGACGCCTATGCGGGTCAGATAGTGAACGCACAGGTGGACTACGTCATGGTGAACGATGTCACCGGACCCATTGCTTTCCGTGAGTTCGAGGAACTAGGTATGGAGCCAGTTCGGGACAGGATGGTGCTAATACCAGACCATTACGTACCTAACAAGGATGTCGCTTCGGCCGAACAGGCCAAGGAGATGAGGGAGTTCGCCCGCCGATGGTCCATAGATAATTACTTCGAGGTCGGTCGCAGCGGTGTTTGCCACCAACTGATGATAGATGAGGGATTCGCGGCCCCAGGTAGACTGATTGTAGGTGCCGACTCCCATACCTGCACATATGGTGGCTTGGGAGCATTCTCCACCGGTGTCGGTTCTACGGAGGCGGCAGCGGTCTTTGCGACCGGCAGATTGTGGTTCAAAGTGCCGGAGACCATAAAAGTCGAACTCACCGGTGAGTTCCGTCCCGGAGTGGGCGGTAAAGACCTAATCATCCGCATAATCACTGACATCGGAGTCGACGGGGCAACCTACAAAGCCTTCGAGTTCAGCGGCGATGGTGTCGGAGCGGTACCGGTAAGCGACCGTCTGACCATAGCCAATATGGCCATCGAGGCCGGTGGCAAGGCGGGAATATTCCCTTGTGATAAGCTGACAGAGGTTCATATAGAGGGGACTGTAAGAGGAGAGTGGACAGCATTCGATTCCGACGATGATGCCGATTACTGTCAGGTATTGAGATATGACCTCGGGGAGCTTGAGTCTATGGTGGCTTTCCCACACCTGCCGGAGAACGGCAGGGCGGTGAAGGATGCCGATGTGAAGATAGACCAGGCTTGGCTCGGTTCATGCACCAACGGAAGGATCGAGGATTTGCGTATCGCCGCTGAGGTGATTAAAGGCAGGAAGGTCCATCCCGACGTCCGATTCATAGTGGTGCCCGCGTCGCCGAAGGTTTTCAGCCAAGCAATGGAAGAGGGACTTCTGGCAACCTTCATGGAATCCGGAGCCTACGTTTCAGGACCGACATGCGGTGCCTGCCTCGGCGGTCACATGGGCATACTGGCGTCAGGGGAGAGATGTGTAGCATCGACCAACCGCAATTTCATTGGCCGCATGGGTCACAAGGATTCCGAGGTGTACCTGGCGGGACCTGGCGTGGTGGCCGCTTCCGCCGTGGCAGGGAAGATAGTGACCCCTGAGCAATTGGAGGTGGTATGAATGGATTCGATCAAGGGCAAGGTGTGGAGGTTCGAGGACCATGTCGACACCGATCAGATCATACCAGCCGAACGCCTTGTGGCGGAGAACCTGGACAAGATGGACGAGTTTATCTTCGAAAAGGTCAGACCGGGTATGGCTCAAAAGGTTAAAGACGGGGACATGATCGTGGCCGGTAAGAACTTCGGCTGCGGCTCATCCCGCGAACATGCGCCACGCTCACTGATACAGGCCGGTGTGTCATGCATAATAGCCGAATCATTCGCCAGGATATTCTTCCGCAACTCACTCAACGTAGGTCTGTTGCTGGTGGAGTGCAAGGTGGAGGCCAATGAGGGCGACGACATAGAGGTCAGACCCAAGGACGGGATCGTCATAAATCACAGCAACGGCAAGGAGTTCAACTTCCCACAATATCCCGAGTTCGTCAGTGAGCTTGTGGCCGCAGGCGGATTGATGAACCTCATCAAGGAGGGAAGGTTCTGAAGAGCATCGCTGTGATCCCCGGAGACGGGATAGGGCACGAGGTGATAGCTGAAGGGATGAGGGTTCTCGACGCCATAGCTGAGATGTCCTCCTTCTCCTTTGAGGCGACCCATTACGATATTGGATCTGAACGATACCTCCGTGATGGCACGTTGGTCACTGAGGAGGAGTACGACTCCCTGGAGAAGATGGACGCCATCTATTTCGGTGCCATCGGCGACCCGCGTGTCAAACCGGGCATACTGGAAAAAGGTGTCTTGTTGGCGATGAGGGCCCGCTTCGACCAATACATAAACCTCCGTCCCGTCAAGTCATGGCATCCCTATGTGCCTCTGAAGAAACATTTCGACTTCGACATTCATTTCCTGAGGGAGAACACTGAGGATTTCTACATCGGTGCCGGTGGGAAACTCATCCCGGAGGAGATGAAGCAGAAGATGACCATCAAGCGTGGCATGTACACATTAGACCTGAAACTCAAGGGGAAGGCCGATCCCGAGGACGAGTTCGGCTTCGAGATAGGCATCCTCTCAAAGAAAGGGATCGAGAGATTCGCTGATTATTCATTCAAATATGCCGCTGCCCAAGGTCATGACAAGGTAACCCTGGTCGATAAGGCCAATGTATGCTCATCGATGTATGGGATGCAAAGGGAGATATTCCAAGAGAAGTCGGATGACTTAGGTATTGGCCTTGATTTCATGTATGTCGATGCAATGGCCATGGCCATGCTAGTAAGGCCCCACACCTTCGGCACCGTCGCCGTGCCCAATCTATTCGGTGACATACTCACCGACCTCGGAGCACAGCTGGGCGGAGGCCTGGGGATGGGCGCCTCTGGAAACATAAACCCTGAAGGCGTGAGCATGTTCGAACCCATACACGGTTCCGCCCCTGACATCGCCGGTCAAGGAAAGGCCAACCCCTTCGCCACATTCATGGCGGCAAGGATGATGCTGGACCAATTAGGCCATAAGGAAGAAGGGGACATGCTGGAAAAGGTCCTGGTCAAGTCCTTGGATGACGGAGCCACGACACCTGATCTGGGAGGCGCATTGAAGACATCCCGCGTCACCGATTACGTGATCGAGCAGCTCCGCTGTCTTTGAAACCCTTTCCAACCATTATTTTCAATCCTCCTAGATAATTGTAAATACACTGAAATAAAAACATCCGATATGGCATTGAGACACTGTCAGAGTTGCGGTGTAGATGTTAGGACCAAACATCGACTACCGATGTGGTTCCTCGTGATTCTCATACCATTGGCATTGCTGACAGGCTTCGCAGTGCTGTTCTTCGATATGATGATGGCCATGATGGTGGGTGAGGAGGCATCCTTACTGTCCTACAGTGGTTTCATAATTATGGCATCACCAGTAGTGTACATTATCTTGGGCTGGAATAGGAGATGTCCACTCTGCGGGACGCCCCAGAAGTTCTTGCAAAAAACTGGAACCGTTGCAGATGATTCAGTTATGCTGGATGAAGGTAGTCATTGAGAATGGTAGGGCGAACCTCCATTGGAGATTTAGTCCTAATACTTAATTGAATTTTCTAATTATTATATAGTATTAAGGCCGTTAACTATTTGTCAAACTCTCACATTATGCATCCTGGTATCTTCCATGGATGATGAGAAATGGGCTGAGTGTATCGAATTCCATGGTCATTCCTGTCCCGGATTGGCCATAGGTTATCGTGTATCTGAATTCGCGATGGAATCGTTAGGTATTCCGTTGG
>SKHQ01000029.1 GCA_007116915.1 Candidatus Methanomethylophilaceae archaeon | reverse complement strand
TCCCTGTTGTAGCAGCGACGATCGTTCGCGCCATTACCTCAAGGCAACCCCGAGGCCCAACATACAACCCTCGACCGGGTCAGTGTCCCGAGGGTGGCGTCAGCCACAACCGTGAAAGGACTTGTTAAGGTCGAGGGACACCCCATTTTCAACCATCCCCTTCCAATCATTATATGCTCTGAACCATTCCTCTGCAACATGGAATGCGGTCACCGTGACCACGGTGGGAGAAGGTGGTCACTTTGTCTGAAATATTACGGAGCTGACCAAGGCGTCAGGGATTGTGACCTGAACAACATGGAATACTGTGAGCAACGTACCGTGGATGACAGGGTTCGTGATTTGACTGACTCCCTCATAAGGTCAACATGCAACCCTTGCACCTATTGCGGCGGTGAGCACAGAAGCTTGAGACAGCACCTGGTTTGCAATCGCATTCTTTGTGCCGAGAAGATCATCGAAGGTGCCGAATCCGAGTTACCTGAATACACACCGAGAATACAGATTTCAACATGGCCCCGCATAAGGGAGATGGTGCTGCGTAGAGACTCGTACAAATGCCTCAGTTGTGGTGCGGATCTTTCTTCACGACCTGAATGGATGAGGGAGGTACACCATATAGTACCACGGACGCTGGGAGGGACGGACGACCCACGTAACCTCAAGACGTTATGCAACGCATGCCATCGACCTTTGACCGAGATCCTCATGTTGAAGATTGAGCCGAATGACGACGTGAGCAGGAAGGAAGCCGAGCTGAGACGCAAGTTCCGTAATGGTCGGGAACTTCTTCGTTCATTATCCGCTGATGACAGTGCCTGATCGGTCATCGAGACGTTATGCGATTCTCACCCTGTAACAGCCAGATGATTATGAACAGATTGATGGTCAACAGAGCTAGAGCAGATGCTATACTGTTGACTGTGGCACTACCCAGGTTGTTCAACAGGGACAGTAACTCAAGTACCGCCTGAATGGCGAGTGCGGCAATCATCGCATAATAGCCCATGAGCTTGCCCATGAACATCAGGACCGCGGCCACAGCGAAAAGAATGGTCAACAACACATCCGTTGACAAATCAAACAATGGCTGATTGAAGTGATCTACCACACTGTTGAGGCCCATTATAGCTAAAACCGCAGCATACACTGCCAGAATTATGACCATTTCCTTACGCGTCGATTTCCTCGCCATCTTAATCTCCTAATGGAAATTGTCCATTTGAGTATTTATTCTTTAACAGGGTTGAAAAATGGGAAAAGGTTTGGACCGGTTCAATGGAACATCGTCCGCTGCTCATCCTGGAGCAACCAAACGATGATGAACAGGTTCACCATGAGCATGTAGACGAAACTGGCTATGGACGTGAAAGATGAGTCGAAACCTATCAGACCTATAAGGATCTGCCAAGCTAAGGCGCAAATCATCGCCCAATAGCCCAATATTTTCCACTTGAACATGAAGACGGCCGCGATTCCAAAAAGCAGAACCAGTATGAGACTGAATCCCAAAGCCTCCCATGCTGTATCAGTTAGATGTTCTATAGCCATCAGAACACCGAACAAGGCTGCTACGGCCGCATACACTATCAAGAACACTACCATGCTCCTCGCACTTACTCTGAATTCCATTAGTTACCTCCTTCTTCTATGGAACAATTCATCTCAGCCTTATTTAACGGTTGACCGTCACAGATTGAGTGAAAGGCGGCGTAGCCAATCCTCGGCTTCCTTCCAGCGGGGGTGCATCCTCTCCTTGCGACGGAACTCCCCATCATGGGCCTGACCATCCAGGGAAAGGCCGTTGGATAGATGCAACAGCTCGTGATAGAGAACATATTCAGTGACGAACTCAGGAACGACTATATCATCCAGTGCCGAGCTGACTGCCACGACCTTCATTAGGACGCTGCAATATCCGACCCTCCTTAGGTTTGGTCGCGAAGTCCAGGACAGGAACGCCTCTTCATCCCTCTCCACCAGACCGGCTTGCACCAGACGTTCGTACGAATCCTGCAGGTCGTAATGCCTCCCCTTGCAGTTGCGGGACAGGTTTCGGCTGCGGCGCAGATACACCGGCTGCTTGTTCTTGACAAAATCCTGTGAGGTCATCCAATCCCGGAGCTCTTCGGGGTAGTTCGAACGCTTACCTTTCGCTATGCGCATGAAGAGCACTCTTGCAAGTCCCTCCATCATGACCTCGTCGGCATCCATCAGGTAGTCGGAGACCTGGAACTCCGCCCATCCGGCAGACCTCTGCCATCGGACCTTGAACTCCTTGAAAGGCGTGAACTCGGCCCTCACTGAACTGTACCCGAAATCCCTTCCCGCCTTCTGGAATGCATCCTGTAGACAAATCTCACTGCTCATTTTTTTCACCTTGATTGTTTTTCAGAGCGGTGCGGAAGCGATATAACGGCTGATAGTACAGCTAGCTTAACCCTTCTTCACGACTGTTTATATGCCATAAAGTAGATTACTTTTCGTCCATGTTAAACGACAAGGACCTGCGTAGGGCTCACCTCATCACGAGAGGAAACGTCGACGGTCTTGTATGTGCAGCCCTCTTCTTACGTCACGACCCTCTTTGCCGTGTTTCATTCGTGACATCCCCATCTGCGGCATCCTCGGTCCTATCCAAGGACAGTTTTTCCCGCGAGGTCTACGTTGCAGACCTGTCGCCGGATGAGTGTCTCCTCAGCCATTGTGAGGGGCGGAATGTCACCATCGTCGATCATCATCCTCTTCGCTGCCCAACGGACGACCGTGCGATGATGATAATAGACGAAGGTAGGAGCGCTGCCTCCGTCCTCGCCGAGTATTTGGGAAGTGAGGATGCTTTCGCTCCTTTGATCGCCATCGCCGACAGCGTGGAGTACATGGAGACTCCTTTGATGGAAGAGATGTGGGACGAACACAGTAGCAGAAGGATGGTAAAAGAGGCGAAGATCCTGGATTTCTCCTGGAGGGCCAACATCAAGGATGATGTGTTCCGTTACCGCGCTGCGCTGAGGTTGTCACAAGGGGTGTGGCCGTCCGAGGTACCTATCATCTGGCGGCGTTTCCTGACCGTTCAGAATGAGAGGAGGTGGCCGAGGGCCGTCTCGCTCGTGAAGGACCGGATGCGTCGTATCGGTGACATAGGAGTTCTTGAGCTCAACGGTCGGGACAGCCTGTTAGGTTTCGGCACCCGTGCCCTGGTACACGTGGCGCAGAGGCAGGACCTCGGTTACGCCGCATTGATCCACCGCCGCGAAGGCCATTCATCGATATCTTTACGGGGGCTTAGAACGGACGGACTGGACCTGGGGGCCTTCACCGACGATTTCACCCGACGTCACGGTATAAGCGGCGGAGGGCATCCTAACAGCGCCGGCGCACGTATCCCTCTGAGTAGTTCCTACCGGCTGATAAAGGAGCTTCTGGCCCTCTCTAACCCCTAATAGTTTTTATCGTTCGAATCCTCTGCATTGCTCATGAGCGATATCGAGGACCTTGATGAAAGCGAACAGTTGGTGGAGCGTATGCTCAAATCCATGGAACGGGCCTATGGTTTCGTACCCTTGGTCAACCAAGTCCTAAGCGAAAGGCCGGAATTCTTCATACCGCAGGTCACTTTGAGCAAATCCGTGTTCAACGAACCGGGCGCACTTAGCGAAAAAGAGAGGGAGCTCATAGCGTTGGGAGCGGCAAGTGCCTCCAGTGCGGAGCATTGTATGATGGTGCACATCAAACACGCAATACGCCTCGGCGCTGACCGTGAGCAGATAATGGAGGCGATGATGATCGGATCCATGATAGCCATGAACAAGGCACAATCGTATGCCTTCAGAAAATACAACGAGGCGTTCGAGGACAAACCATAGGAATGATTCGAGTAGTAGACACAGAGAATTGTTCCTTTGGGCGGAAATGATTCCAAACCTTTTCCGTGTTAGTCCTCGGTGACTCTAGCATCACTCGAGAATCAGAACCCCGAAGGGATACTGTGGTGATCGTCTAAAGACCATTCCAGTCAGAACTTTAGGTTATCATTAATGAGTTAAGAAAAGAGGGTAAGTGGTTTGGTGTGAGGTCCGGACGCTACTTCAAGAGTAACGCCATTCTTCGCCTGTGCGTATCTTGACGGCACGGTGGACCGGGGTGACGAATATCTTTCCATCACCCATCTCGCCTGTGCGGGCGGCAAGGAGAATCGCCTCGATGACCTTCTCCTCGTCCTGGTCCTCCACGACTATCTCGATCTTCACCTTGGGAAGCTCGTCGATGCGGAACAGACCGGTCCTGGCAGTGAACTCCAGTCCTGCCTGTTCGCCACGGCCCTTGACGTTGTAGATGGTCATCGCATGGATGCCTATCTTCGTCAAAGCCTCCTTCACCGACTTGAGCTTCTCCGGGCGTATGACTGCTTCAATCTTGATCAAAGGACCACCTCAGATGTCATATGCGACCTCCCCGTGCTCTATGAGGTCCTGTCCGATCATCTCCTCCTTCTTGTCAAGGCGGATGTCCATGAACATCGCTATGACCTTGA
>SKHQ01000048.1 GCA_007116915.1 Candidatus Methanomethylophilaceae archaeon | reverse complement strand
TTTACTGCATCCATGCCACAATGACCGCACTTACACACGGCTGTGGACTCTGACGTCAACGCCCTCACATGGGAAACGGATTATCCATTCGGTACCGCCTTCCGAGTTCCATGAAAACTGTCCCTTCAGTTTATCTTCGATGACCCTTCTGGCGATCTTAAGTCCAAGTCTTCCCATCGAATCTATGTCAAAATCCGTTGGAAGGCCGATGCCGTTGTCGGCTACGGTGAGGGTGCAAACGCCCTCCTCCCTTTTGAGCTTGACCACAATTTCTCCAATATCGCCTGGGAAGGCATGTTTCAATGAATTGGTGAACAATTCGCCGATGACCATGCTTATATCTGTTATTGCACCGTGGCTGATCCTCAACCCATTTCCTTTTATCTGGATTTTGAGTTTATCCTTCTGCGACGAAGACTCCATAATGTCATCCAGTAGGCGACGTATATAATCTTCGAAATCGATGTTGACGAAGTCATCCCCCTCATAGATGAGACTGTGAACCGATGATACGGCCAATATCCTGGACTCGGATTCCATCAGACTCCTACGGATGTCGGGATCCCGTGTCTCATTTATCTGCATGTTCAACAAGCCGATTATTGAAGAAAGGTTATTCCTCACTCGATGATGAAGCTCTGCCAGAAGTGTGGTCTTCTCCATAATCACCTTCTCAAGACTGGCCTTGTAATCCATCATCTCGGTTTGGTTTTCCGCGATAGCCTCATAACCATAGACCACATCTTTCTTTAACAAAGGCTTGAAACAGATACTGTATATCCTTATCCCGGCCTCTCCATCATTTATGCTGAGTTTCTCCCGTATAATTTCTCCAGAGAGAACCATAATCTCAGCATCATCGAATTTTTGTCTATCTTCCGCTGATATTATAGACCTAATCCCATGTTTGAAGCTGTTTTCAACATCGGCTTTCCACAGCAAATCATATGCTGAAGGTGAGAAGTAGAAGTAACCTATGTCTCGGTCGAATAGGAAAACGTACTTGTCCTCGTCGCCTATGATCCTGTTAAGGGTGAAACTCTCCCATCTCAGCATCGTTAGGACAATTCCTATCACGACGAATACCATTGAACGTGAAACGACAGGAATCCACTCCGATTGCGGTATCGTCTCGAGAATGAGCCCAAAAAGTACGAATTCCGATATGTACAATACACCTAACCCTATGGAGAACACCACGCCACGATAGGGGAACCAGTAGGCGGTCATTATAATGGGCAGATAAAAGAAATGAGGGAAGATCACATTCATTCCTGCGGCGAGGCCGATTATCGATGATATGATGACGATGGATGTTACAATAATTATGGCAAGGGTCTTTTGACGTTTCGTCAATTCTTTACTCGATGCCATTAAAAGTAGGCGGTTCAATTTACGATATGGTATATCCACGCCTTTGCTGCTGGGTTCCCGATGTCTCCTATCATTACCCATTGTGAATCTCTGGACGTTCTAGCTTAAAATGATTTGTAATATGTCACTTTGACATATGATGACACTTTCCAACCTCGACACCAGTCAATTAAGACAGGTTTTGAAACGAATCCCGGATGTGGTCTCTCAAGGCGGTGTCATCCAATGTGGCAGTCACATGACCTCGCTCTATGACTTTGATTCCCACTCCCTTGTATGATTCAGCTTGCACGTCGTGTACGATGAACTTGTCGTAAAGAGCTAGAAGCGGCATTGATTTGGAAGCGTCCGCGTTGCGGTAAATAGCTTGGAAATCCAACAAAGCTTCGATATGGTCCTTGTCCCGCAATCCTCTCGGAGAAGTCAGTACCGAATAAGCAGAGGAGGTGAAGACATGCCCTAGGCGTGCTCCAGCCAACATAGGCACATATAGGTCGGCACTGCCGAAAAACGCATGATGGAGGTTTGTCACCCATCCGCCGAGACTTATGCCGGATACCACGATGGGCTTGTCACTGACCTCTCTGATACTCTTGATGATTGCCTCGCTAATCGTCACGGAGGCTGAAATCATTGCCATGAAATCCGATATCTGTCCTATCTTTTGCAGATAGTTCTTAAGGCTCCCGTCGTGGAACGGAGCCCTGACCACGATAAGGTTAGCATCGAATTCCTCGTCTTTCAGGAATATGTTGCGGAACGTGTTCTTCGCCCAACGGGACCTGTCGAACGGTCTTTCATTGTTTCCATGATGGAATATGACTGTCGGATACCCATCCCCTCTCCATCTAGCAACCTCGAATGCCGCCTCTAGAGGTCCTGTGAGCGTCTCCACTTGCAACTCATGGATACCTTCTCCGTTTATGCGGGGAACTATGACACGGCCAGCGTTGATATGGTCTGAAAAGGATGGGCCTTCGACACTGTTGCGGAAAAAGCCATTCTTGCGGAAAACCATCTTTGATATCCTAGCGGTGATGTTGTCGTTGCGTTCATGCTTATTGACCATATCCTGAACCCCTGCTTGCTCTGGTTCCACCCTCACAAAAGTTCTTAAGTCCTTGTTAGACGGATGGTGGACAAAACGGTCGGACAATATTGACAGAACCGCCAATAAACATAATAAGGCTAAAAGTTTGATAAGAAGGAGGCGGAGATAGAGTTCCTTAGATTCGTGGCTATCGATCTGCCCGTTTCAATAATCTCCCGACGTTCGCATTATTAATGATGATTTGAGGGGAATCTCTTTATTATCATATCTGTTATCAGATTCGATACAATGAGTAAGCTTCTGTTGCAGGAGGATTTCAAAAGAACCATCCTGGAGACTCTGGGTAAGGAAGGAAAATCAATAAGCGCCTTGGCCAAGGATCTTGAGAAGTCAGGTTACAAGATACACCGTCTTATCATCACCGGTTATCTACGGGCCTTATCTGACATGCAGATAGTGAAGGAGAAGGACATACCGCCCTCCAAGGTCTACACTCCTATCAACAGCCATGATGATAACGTTTACAGTCGTGCGTACCAGGCTGCCAAGGAGACCTGCGCCGATCCCGATAAACGCACATTACAGATGCTCCATTCTTTGTTGAGGCGCCCGGTGTTCGAATCGGAGTTACGTCTCGCCGGAGTCGATATCATAAAAGGAAAAAAGATTGAGCCGGAGCACTTAATGGAACTACGGACCAGCATGCCGAAGAGATTGAAGATGAGATTCCATGCGACGGACTCAGCTTACATGCCTGATGAGGAGATGTCCCTTGAAGATTATGCGCGTGCCTTGGAGGCCATGACCTCATCCCTCACCCAGTCCAGACATCTCGTGCTTGACACCAAGCAAAGCAAGCTGATTTGAATCGACAATATATTATCTCAGGATTGTTTACAAGTGGACATGGATATAGATGGAATTGTGGGCACAGTGAGGAACTTCCCGGGAATAACCCGAAAGCACCCCATCCAGGAAGTGGTGGGATACCTTCCCACCGCGGATTTCTCCAATGTCCTAGCATCGGCCGGCGAGGATGCCGCCGTCATCAAGAACGGTGATGAGTGCATCCTGTTCGCTGCCGATGGAATAATGGAATCCCTCATGAAGACCAACCCCTACTACGCGGGTTACTTTGCTGTCTTGGTCAATGTCAATGACATTGCCGCCATGGGCGGCATGCCATTGGCGATGGTGGACATCGTCTCAATCAAAGATAACCGTATTTGCACGCAGGTCCTAAAGGGGATGGAAAGGGCGGTGAGGAAGTTCAAGGTCCCCATCGTCGGAGGTCACACCCATCCCGATTGTGCTTACAATGCCATAGATGTATCCATCATAGGTACCGCCCCTTGTGATGAGGTGATCTACAGCCACACCGCCAGAGTCGGTGATGATATTGTTTTCGTCATGGATCTCGACGGTTTCTATCCTCCTGAGCTACCCTTGGCCTGGGACACGACAACCGTCAAGGATGACGAATTGGTGCGCAGACAGATACTCGTTATGAGGCAGATAGGAAAGGAGAAGCTCGCCACCGCTGCCAAGGATATGAGCAACCCCGGCGCCCTCGGCACCCTGGGGATGCTGTTGGAGACCAGCGGTAAAGGAGCCCGCGTGGATCTCGCCAAAGTACCTCGGCCAAATGAGGTCGATTTCACCCAATGGCTGATATCCTACCAGGGTTGCGGTTTCGCAATAACCTGTTCACCATCATCATCCGCAAGGATACTGGAACTGTTCTCCGAGGTCGGTATGGACGGTGCAGTGGTAGGTGGTATCGAAAAAGGAAGGAAGTTCGTCGTTCACCATGGTAGCGAGGAAAGGATCCTTTTCGATTTCGAAACGGACAAGATCACCGGTTGCATAAGAAAAGGATGAGTGCTAGGCCACGGAGGTAGCCGCGCCCTCGCCTGGAGGTTGACCGTATCGCTTCTCAGCCCCGCTACCCCTCGAGCGTCGGTAGTCCACGGTAAGGCTGCTCCCGTCAGGGCCTCGCCCGGTTCCCGCGATTAGAGTGGCGGTAACGACCCTCCGGTCGAACTCAACCACTGCCACCGGCCCCGTTGGACAGGACCTCATAGTCGCAATACTGGGCCTCCGGGTCCGTGCCACGTCGTCCTCCGTTGTCACCTCCGCATATCGACGGTTTCGGTATACAAGGATACG
>SKHQ01000028.1 GCA_007116915.1 Candidatus Methanomethylophilaceae archaeon | reverse complement strand
GACGGGCAGGTCCTCAAGGGCCGATATGACGGCGGTCGCGATGGATATCGATGCCGAATCACCTTCGACACCGTCATAGGTGCCCACGAACTGGATGTGGATGTCATAGTTGCTTATGTCCATGGATGTGTACTTCTTGATGACGGCAGATACGTTCTCCACCGCCTCCTTGGCGATGTCCCCCAGCTGACCGGTGGCGATTATCTTGCCACCATTCTTGGTCTGGGCGGGGGTCACCTCAGCGACTATGGGGAGTACAATACCGGAGTATTCAGACATGTTCGAGGACGCGTTCAATGCCGCCAGTCCGTTGACCATGCCGACTGCAGCGCCTTCGGTGTCGAAGCTCTTGTAGATCTTGCGGTGCTCGATGTAGCGGTCGGCTATCTGTTGCTCCAGGGATCGGGCGACCTTCTTGGCCTCCATGACATCTGCACGGGAGACGACTGGTGAGCCGTTCTCACGGGCCACGTCTCCAGCCACACGAATCAATCCGCCCAACTCCCTCAGACGGAGAGTCAGCTCGCCACGGTGACCGGAACGCCTCTGCGCCTCCCTCAGTATCTCGGCTACTGCGTAACGGTCGAAGTGAGGGATCTTCTTGTCCTTACTGACCTCTTGAGCAACGAAACGGATGAGCTTGCGACGGTTCTCGTCGTTATCCTCCATGGAGTTACGCATGTAGATCTCGTAACCATATCCGCGGATACGGGAGCGGAGGGCGGGGTGCATCCCCTGGATGGCGTCCATGTTGCCAGCGCAAACGAGAATGAAGTCACAGGGCACAGGCTCACTCTTCACCATGGCACCGGAGCTCCTTTCGCTCTGACCGGTGATGGAGAAGCGTCCCTCCTGCATCGCGGTGAGCAGGGACTGCTGCGATTCCATGCGCAGGACGTTTATCTCATCTATGAAGAGAATTCCCTTGGATGCCTTGTGTATGGCACCGACATCAAGACGGTCATGGGACGGAGTCTCGAGTCCTCCACTCTGGAACGGGTCGTGCCTCACATCCCCCAGCAGTGAACCGGCATGGGAACCGGTGGCGTCTATGAAGGGAGGCATGTCCTCATCATCATGGGAGATGAGCAGCTTGGGAACAATCATGACCTCTGAGCGATTGTTGGGTGAACGGGTGATGAAGTAGAGTATAGCAACGGCGATCAGTCCTATGAGAAGGATAGTCGGTTCGCGCATTCCTCCTAAGATGAACAGACCCACCGTTAGAACGATGATCATTACGGCTATGGCTGTCAGGAACGAAGTCCTCTGCTGCTTTTGGGCCATCGCCGCCTGCTTCTGCTCGGTGACGATCGGCTTTCCCTTACCGGCAGGCACAGTCCTTATCCGGGGCTCGTTAGCATCCTCGGGGTTGTGATAGGCGATAACGTCCTGCATCTCACTCTGCGGTAGATACTCCACCATTGAATTGGCGAGCATTGACTTACCAGTGCCCGGCTCGCCGATAAGCATGACGTGCCTCTTCTGAGCAGCCGCCTTCTTAATGACATGGACTGCCTTAT
The DNA here is from genome assembly GCA_007116915.1 of Candidatus Methanomethylophilaceae archaeon. Lineage (GTDB taxonomy): Archaea > Thermoplasmatota > Thermoplasmata > Methanomassiliicoccales > Methanomethylophilaceae > PWHV01. The sequence goes on along the minus strand of SKHQ01000028.1, from coordinate 14,408 downwards.
CCTGACCGATGACACGGTCGGCCATACTCTCTGGTATCTCGATGTCCGCCGTCGTTTCGAATTCCTGACCCTCGATCCATTGGTCGAGAGCAGAAGTCAACGGGACATCCTTTGTTTCTTTATCTGACATGAGCTCGAACCAATATGATAATAGGACTTCTAATTAAGTATTTGCTTTCTACATTGCATATGATTTAAAGACATGGTATGGTTACTGAGGGTGCTGAAGAGGTGCAATTATGAGGGTCGATGAACTGGATATCGCACCTGAGATCAAGGAACGTTTCCAGTCCATGGGCTATGTCGACCTCCATCCTCCTCAGGAGGAGGCTGCACCTCTGGCGTTGCAAGGGAAAAGCCTGGTTGTGGCTATACCCACTGCCAGCGGTAAATCGCTGATAGGATACCTGGCCGCTCTGAAGCACGTTTTTGAACAGGGAGGAAAGGTCCTGTACATAGTGCCGTTGAAAGCCTTGGCATCAGAGAAGGGTGACGAACTGAGGGAGTTCGCATCCCTGGGTGTGAAGGTTTCCGTCGCCACCGGGGACCTTGATTCCGAGGATCGGAAGCTAGGACATGCGGACATAATCGTTGCCACATCGGAAAAGGCCGATTCCATATTGCGTCACGGTGGATCGTGGATGTCTTCGGTCACTCTCACGATAGCTGATGAGGTGCATCTAATCCATGATCCGGGAAGAGGGCCGACATTGGAGGTCGCGCTCACCAAGCTAATGCTGATGAACCCTGATATGCAGGTAATCGCATTGTCGGCTACCATCTCCAACGCCTCCATGGTCGCCGATTGGCTCAAGGCCGAGTTAGTGAGTAGCGAATGGAGGCCTGTCCCGTTACGCGAAGGCGTCTATTATGATGGCGAACTTTGGTTCTCGGATAACGGTCGGACAGCGGTCGACGGAGGTAAGGATCCGGTATGGCCACTCGTTGAAGGTACCATAAAAGAGGGTGGACAGTGCCTGGTTTTCGTCAACACACGCCGCTCCACCGAGTCACTAGCTACTAAGATGGCACCCAAGATGAGGAGGCTCATCGACGGGTCCCTGACAGATGATGACCGCAGCATCCTCGAAGGGGAGGATGAAGCCACCAGTGTAGGTCGTAAGCTGGCAACTTGTGTGGAGGCCGGTGTGGCATTCCATCATGCCGGACTCAGCTCCGACCAGCGTCGGGCCGTGGAACGTGGTTTCCGTAAAGGCACCGTCAAATGTATCGTCGCCACGCCCACCTTGGCAGCGGGAATCAACCTTCCCGCCCGTCGTGTGATAGTGAGGGATATCAAACGTTACGACAGCAACAACGGCAACGTCCCCATCTCAGTCATGGAAGTCAAACAGATGTGCGGACGGGCCGGCAGACCGCGCTTCGACCCTTACGGTGAGGCCGTCCTTATCGCCCGCAGCGACCCTGAACGCGACCATATCATCATGAGCTATCTTCTGGCAGACAGCGAGAGGGTTTATTCTAAACTGGGTAGTGAACCGGTACTGCGCAGCCATGCGCTCGGACTTTTGTCCACTGGAACGGCCTCATCGCGGGAGGGGATAATGGATTTCCTTAAGGCGACGTTCATGGCCCAGCACTCGGAACTACTCGGCCTCCGTGAGGCCGTGGATAGTGTCGTTGACTTCTTCCTCAGCGAGGAGATGTTGCGGGAAAAGGATGGTCTGCTTGAGACCACCTTCTATGGCAAGAGGGTCTCCGACATGTACATCGACCCTTTGTCAGCAGTCACCATGCGCAAGGCCTTGGATTCTTGGAACGATGATGTGGATGACCTGGGAGTCCTTCATGCCGCCTGCTCGACCACCGATGTGCTGTCCCTATACCTTAGAAAGGGAGACTATGGATCGATGGAGGAATTGTTGGAGAACCCGTCCACTAAACTACTCCTTCCCATTCCTGAGGACTATGGCGAACTGGAGTTCTTCTACGCCGACCTGAAGGCGGCCGCCATGCTGCGTGATTGGATCGATGAGAAGGATGAGGAGACCATACTGGATACTTTCTCCGTAGGTCCTGGGGACCTCCGCAACCGCGTTGATTCCGTGGAATGGATGCTCTACGCCATGGGCGAGTTGGCAGGAATGTTCAAGCCCGAGGCCAAGGATCGCATTGGGCGTATGCGGGTAAGGGTAAGTTACGGTGTCTCCGATGAGCTTCTGGTGCTTGTGAAGCTGCGCAACGTGGGACGCTCCCGTGCCCGTATCATGTATGACAACGGACTGCGGGACCTCGATTCGTTGCGTGAGGTGGACATCAATAAGCTGGCATCCCTCAAGGGCATAGGGCCTAAACTGGCAAAATCCATCAAGTCACAATTGGGCATCAATGCCACGGTCACGACCGTGACAAAGAAGGAGGAGACCTCCGAAGATCCCAGCGGACAATCCAGCCTGTTCGATTTCAACTGATGGCACGCATGACCGCCTCAGCGGTCGCCTTGGCCTTTACGGGCGGACTGCATTGTGATATCATTACCTCTGGATCCTTGAGGGCGTTACCGGTGCATATGCACACGACCCTCTCGTCACGGTCCATGATGCCTTCATCCATGAGCCTCCTCAGGCCGGCGATTGAGGCGGCACTTGCTGGTTCTACCCCTACGCCCTCGCGTCTGCCGAGAAGCATCTGGGCGGCGAGGATCTCCTCATCCGTGACCTCGATCGCATGACCGCCGGTGGAGTAGATGGCTTCCAGCGCCTTGCGGCCACTGACCGGGTTACCTATGCGTATGGCTGTAGCCACCGTCTCAGGCATCTTATCGGCATTGAAATCCTTGGCCTTACGGTTGAATGCATCCACCAAGGGCATGGAGCCACTGGCCTGGATACCGGTGAGCATGGGCATCTCGTCTATCCATCCCACCTCGACCAGTTCCTTCAGGGCCTTGTGTACCGCCGATATGTTACCCGCATTCCCGACAGGGAGCACGATCCGGTCCGGCACATCATAGTAGAGCTGGTCCATGATCTCGAACAAGACCGACTTCTGTCCTTCCGGACGGAAAGGGTTGATTGAATTCAGAAGATAGAGGTACCGTTGCTCCGCCAATTCCCTCACCGTACCCAACGCATCATCGAAGTTACCCTCGATGGAAACCACCTTGGCGCCGTAGAATATGGCCTGTGCCAACTTACCGAGGGCGACCTTGCCCTCCGGCAGTAGAACCACACAACCCATGCCGGCCTTGGCAGCATAGGCGGCAAGGCTTGCGGATGTGTTGCCCGTGGATGCGCAACCGACCGTATCCGCGCCGATCTCTCTGGCACGGGTGATGCCGACCGTCATACCCCGGTCCTTGAATGATCCGGTGGGGTTGGCACCCTCGTATTTCACATTGACCTCACGTATGCCTATGTCATTGGCCAGGTTCAAACAGCGGTACAGCGGTGTACCGCCCTCCTGAAGTGACACCGCTAACGAAGGGTCGACGGGAAGGAAGGGTTGATACCTCCATACGCCCAGCGGACGGGAGGAGAGATCGGATGGCTTGAGTTCCTTGACCGGTTCTAAGTCCAGTGTGACCTCGAGAAGGCCGTTGCATGAGGGACAACTGTCTATGTAAGGGTCCTCGATCTCACGATGGCAATCCCAGCAACGCACGCTTCGCTCCATGCTCATATCTCCTGACATCCAGAACCTGCCATCGTAATCCAAGACTGACAATCGATACCGTTCTCGATGAATATCGAACGTACCGCCGTGGCAATGCTCTCACCGGACACTTGATTAGAATCGAAGAACGATATCACACAGGGTCCTGAACCCCCCAGGAAGGAGGCTTTGGCACCGTGGGAAAGTGCGGCGTTCTTAGCCTCGTTGAGATGGGGTATCAGATGGTTCCGGGCGGGTTCGAAGACCGCGTCCTTCACTGAACGCCCCAAGAGGTCTAGGTCCTTGGTGACCATCGCATAGACAAGACAGGATGCGTTACCGACATGGAATATCAGATCCTTGACGGTTATCTCAGAGGGAAGGACCTTGCGGGCCTCCTTGGTGGAGACTATCACGTCCGGCATCGCCACTACCACGCCCAGATTCGAAGGCGGTTCTATCCTTACGACCTCGAGAGGCATGTAAGATCGTATTACAGTGAATCCTCCCAATAAAGAGGGGGCGACATTGTCAGCATGCAGACCTCCGGAAGTCACCTCCTCGGCGTGGGCGGCGCAGAGCACGAGTTCGGTGTCACTGAGTTGCTTACCGGTCAGAATGTGGGCAGCGTATGCTCCTCCGGCGGCTGATGCCCCCGAAGACCCGATCCCGCTACAAGGACGGATGCCCTTGATTATCTTGATGTCCATTCCAAAATCCGCTTCGCACCTTTTTAGAACCTCCTCGGCCGCAATCGCCGCGGAGTTCCTCATAGAATCCACCGGCAGTTCCTCGGCGCCAGGTCCTTCGATGGAAACGATTTTCACACCGCCATCGTTCTTTCGGGCGTATACGATGTCGTAGGGGTCCTTGAGGGCCATACCGAAAACATCGAAGCCCGGACCCAGGTTGGAGATGGTTGCCGGGGCGGCCACCTTGATCCATTCCTCAGTCATTTGAAACACCAGATTCCATTTGTTCCAGCTCGATAAGAGGGGTTTAGTTGATAAAACTATTCCGCACCGTGTTTCAATCAGCAATTTAAATAAACGACCCTGCCAATCAACGCCTGATGAAAGTCGTTTCCATCATCGGGGCCCGGGGCCGGATAGACGACAAAGAGAGTCTCGTTGACTATTTCCGCGCTGCGGATGGCGATGGCATAGCCATCAACAGTGAAGAGGTCAAGGGCATGGAGCATATCCAATCGGCAATCATGCATTCACAGAGGGCCTTTGAAAGAGGGGACAACGTCTCCGCAAGGATGTTGATGGAGACTCTTCTCTACGCCTCAGGGGAGAGGCAGATATCCTTGGCCATTTCCAAGATGGGCGTGAAAAACGGCTCTGATGAAGCGGTGTTCATCCTTGAAGGATTGGAACCAGATAGGGTAATGAGGGAATTAGGAATGGAGAGGGACGACTCTGTGATATCCATCGTCTCTGAAGAAGAAAAGAAAGACGCCCTGGAAAGGGTGGCTTTAGTAGATATTATAAAACGTTAGCACAATATTATCAGAACGTGATCGAGGTGAACTGTTGACTCTTACCCCGCAAATCCGTCTGACACGCTCATTGCAAGAGAGGGGAAGAAGGGCTGTTAAGACTAAGGATGATGCGGAAGAGACGATAAGGAGACTCGAGTACGACCTTTCTAACATACACTTCGAGGAGATGGACTCCAACGAGGCGGTCAGTAATCTCGAGATGGCGATAATTGCGTTCTCCGACGGACGTTACAACGATTCGCTCAAACACGCCACTGCAGGCCGGGAATCATTGGATGTCGAGGCGCAGATGGTTATGGGGAACAGGTTCATAGAATTGCGCAAAATGGTCGACCTTGGGTTTACCTATCCCCCTCAACAGATACTTGACGCGATTCGCCAAGGCGAGTTGGCTATGTCCACCGACATATCGGAGTCCGCCCTGGCCGCAGAAAGTCTAAGGGAAGATGTGAAAAAATTCATTCTCGACAGCCGCCCTTCTCTCAGAAAGATAATCGAGGAGAATGTGAGGGAAGAGAACCGCTCATCATCCCTTATAGAGTCAATGGACAACCTGGATAGGACTGACGGTGATCTGGATAAGGTCATGGCCTCCTTGAATGGAGTATTACAAGAACTGAATGCTACTTTTGACGAGCTGTCCTCCAAGATCCTGGATGAGCAGAACATGGTCGAGAAGGCTGTCCGGGACATCGGCTCCATAGCGGGCATGTGGGATCAGGCCAACGCATCAAAACGTCGTGGTGATTATCGTCAAGCGTTCGACACCCAGTATCGAATATACGAAGAACTGGACACCCTTTTACGCCAGGGAATCAATGATGCCTTCGATTTCATATCATATCGTCAGAAGATTCTGCACAAGCATGATATCGATGATGAGACCGTCAACGCTTTGATAGAGGACATGCGGCACATCAAGGATGATGACCCGCAACGGGCTCTGGAACTTTTCCTGAAACTGGACGATATCGTTGCCAGTTATGAAGGGGACATTGTGTCCCGTATGATCGAGTCCATGTCCGAGATGATAATTGTCGGAAAGCGGGTCGGACACGACCTCGGATCGGTCATCGTTGGATTGGACGAGGCTAGGCAGATACTCGCTGAAGGTGACCTCGATGGATCCATGGAGAAGATCAAAGAGGTTGAAGCGATACTGCGCGACATCCTGCCTGGATTCTTGGATATGAGGGAATCCTTCCAGAACCTGGAATTCCTCACGAATGAACTTGATGAGTACGACCTCGACTACACCGAGGTCGAAAAACGTTCTGAGTGGGGCCGGGAGATGGCCCTTAGAGGCAATTTCGAAGGTGCCCATGAGATGATTCAGGAGGGTATCTCCATTCTGGGAGGTCAGGCCAAGGAGATCATAGCCGATAACATAGTTGATTGTCAGATCGGCCTACTATCAGGATTCCGCATGGAGGCGGAGATGGAGGCGGAGGCGGAAAGACTAGATATTGTGTTCAATGACATTGCCAACAACAAATACAACGGCAAGTTGGATGAGGTCGATGAGATATCCAAGGATATCAATAATCGTCTAAAGGCCAGGGCTGAAGAGGTCTTGGAAGGATTAGTGGGAGTTATCGAGTCACATTCCAATCACATAGACGTCCGCCCCCATCGCGAATTACTGGATCAGGCCAAGGTACAGTTCGAGAAAGGCGATTATGAGGATTGTTATGTCACCGTATGGACCGCAGGTAAGAAGGTAAGTGGCCAGCTGATAGACACGGTGGAAAGATCCAAGAGAAGGATTAAGGAACTCATAACCAACGCGGAATATGTCAACGTTGATGTTGGCCCGCTACGTAGGGAGATGTATGGACTCGCCCGTATCGGCCGGCAGGTCATGATCGAGGACGCCACTGATGCCAAGGACCTCGAACAACGCCTAATGGCCCGCATCTCCGAGGAGTTGGGTGAGAGGGTTGAAAGTCTTCACATCGAGATAAGTAAGAACGTGGTGGGCGGGATACGACTAAATGACCAGTTGGAGAAACTGAAACAAGCCAGAAAAGCCCTTGCCGGCGGTGACCTTCGACGTGGTTTTGAATTGAGCAGGGAGGCGAAGATCGAGTACGAGATGGCTCGCATCCTACATGACGAGGTCTACAACTCGATGACCAACATCCAACGCATCGTCGAGACGGATGAAGATGCCCAGGCTTTGGAGAAGGCGTTGTTGCTTTTCCATGACGGCAGCTATCGTGAAGCAGATATAACGGTCAAGAAACTATTGAGGAAGATAGTCGACAGAGGTAGCCTAGCCTTCGCCGCGGACATAATGAACATCTCAGAGAGGATCCAAGAGGCCGCGGAGGAACTTGGTCTCAATGTCACAAGCCTCATAGAATCCAAGCCCCAGGCGGAGTTCTTCATTGAGAATGAGGACTATCGTCTGGCATCCTCTTTAATGGAAAAGGCTGTCAGCGCTGGACGGTCTGAGATAGTCACTGAATTCAAGGAGATGGTTCCACGACTGCGGAAGGTTGTCGAGGGGACTCAATTCCGAGGCCGGGACGAGGAGGCGGTGATGGAAATGTTGGCCCGCGCTGAGAGCCTTTCCTCAGGTGCTGAGCCCGAAAGGGCTCTGGACATCATAACCAGCCTCAAGCGCGAGGCCGCAGCGAGAAGGACTTTGATAAAGGGCTCCGAGGAACGACTGCGCAGGAATCTGATATTGGTGCGTGACGGTGAAAGGACCGGTTTCGACGTCGCTCTGCAGAGTAGCGTCCAAGATGATGCAAAGACGTTGTTCCAACAGGGCGAGTTCTGTTTGTCGCGAGGACTGTCGGAAAGGGCGGTCGATCAGATAGCAGAGATTATTCTCTTCATCATTCAGAGTCATATTGATGACCTCAAGGCCACCGAACTGTCTGGCCCCGATCTGGAACGGGACCTTGAAAGCCTCAATACCATGCGCAGATTGGTCGGAAAAAGAAGATTCCGCGCTGCCGCCGATATTCCGGGGGAGGTGAAAAACGTTGTTGAAAGGACCTCCTCGAAACGGTCCAAGGTCAAGGAAGCTGTATCTGAGCTTGAAAAGCTAGGTGACGTGTTGGTCGCAGAGGGAATGAGTAGAGTAAGAGTAGATACCGCTTTGGAGCAGGTGGATGAATGGACATCCCGTGGCACATTCATCTCCGCTTACGTACTCGCCAGGAGCCATCTCATAAACATCGAGGCATCCTTGGACACCTATCGCAGATATAGCCCTCGCATCGAACTATTCCGTCAGATGATTGAGGATTCCCCTCCGGAATGGAATATGTTAGAATTCAATGAACGGATGGATACGGCCATCCTTATGATATCAAAGGGTAACAGTGAGGAAGGTCTCAAAAAGATCCTGGAGACCGAAGACGAGGCACATAGACGCTTGGATTCCCTACGTGTCGATGCAGGAGATAAACTCAAAGGCCTGACGATGTTCCTTGGCCCGAGAGAGTGTCCCGAAAATGAGGTCACCATGTCCTGCGTCATGGGTGGTGCGGTAATCCCCGCGATGCTCCATGACAAATGGGCAGAGATACAGAGGATGTACGCCAAAATGGACATCGAGGAGCAAGAGGATGTCATGAGGGAGAATTGCGACCTTTGCCGCTGCGTTGACTGCCCCTCATACAATATCTGTGCTCGTGATAAGGGCGAGAAGGTCTTCTGCATCCTTTCCGGCAGCGGATGCATCTCCGATCTTAAGGTCTGCGTGTGCGAGGATTGTGAAGTTGCACAGAGGATGGGGATGACCGATTCCCGCTACTGCGTAGAGGGTACCGAGACCGCAAGACGTGGCCTAGTGTCAATAATGGACGGGGAACCGGTCCAAAATGGACTTCCGCCCGTCGTAAGGGATGTTCCAATCATCATTCCCGTGATTGAGAGTGACCATGAATTGATCTCAACACTCAATACATTGGAGAGCCGTGTCAAAGATCTACTAAAACCATTGGAGGATAAGATCCCGATACTGAATGGGAATGAAATCAGCCCCTCCGCAACGGGCGGAAATGTCATCAACGGACTAGTGGATCGTTACAGGCAACAATGCGATGGCGGCGACTATGAGGAGGCACTATGGACCTTGAACCTGGCATCGCATGTTGTGGATTTGGACGAGGAGCAGGCCATAGACCTCGTGACGACCTTGGATGATTGCAGGTCCAAACTCATCCAGGGGGAGAATGAAGGAATAATCATCAAAGACTATCTGCAACGATTGTGGACTCCTTACGGGCCAAACCAGGTCAAAGCCGATTGTCGGCATGCCCTTTGGTTACTGAACAAGGCACGCAAGGAACAGATACCCGATCTCGAGGTAAGCTTCAACAAGGGATACCTAACAGTCCGCAACAACCGTCCCGTCATCGCCACGGATGTCAGACTGGACGGGAGACCTTTGGCGGAGAGGTTGGGGATGAACGAGTCCGTCCGCTACCCTGCCGCAGTGGGGAGAGGTGTGGCGCTGGTGAGTTTCCGCCCCTTGATGTCGGGAGAGAGACGCACCAAACGCCTGGTCATCTGACCTAGTCCAGTCTCGGCGTGAACTTGAACCCGTAATTTATCACGCCGTCCGGGCCCTCATCGCCTATCTTGCGGAGGACTGCCTCGACGCTCATACCGATGTCGATGTCCTCCAGATCCACGTCCACCAGCTGTCCGGTGACCTTGACGCCTTCTTCCATCTCCACTATGGCGACGGCGTACGGCCTTATGACCGACATTTGCGGTGGGGCGTCATGGACCACTGAGAAAGAGTATACCTTGCCTTTGCCGCTGAGCTTGTACCGCTCCATCTTACCTATGCTGGAACGACGGCACTCGGGGCAGATTTGGCGAACGGGGAAGTATATACGGTCACAAGCTGCGCATTTGGTACCATACAGATTGTAACGGCTGGATATATCCCTCCAGAACCTAGCTACGGTCATCAGATCGCCCCCAGAAGACTTATGACGGCTGTTGAACCGGTGCCGCCTATGCTATGTGCCATACCAACCTGGGCGCCCTTGACCTGACGTTTGTCGGCATCACCGCGCAACTGAGCCACGATTTCGACTATCTGAGCCACGCCGGTGGCACCGATAGGGTTGCCTCTGGCTTTCAGACCGCCGGAGGTGTTCACGGGGATGCTACCGGTCAATTCCGTCTCGCCTGACTCCACCGCTTTACCGGCCTCACCGCGAGCGAAGAATCCCATGTCCTCCAATGCCAGTAACTCCGAGATGGTGTAGTCGTCGTGGACCTCCACCAGATCGACGTCCTTGACGGTCAGGTCAGCCATCTCCAATGCCATCCTGGTGGCGACCTTGGTGGCGTTGAAGGAGCAGATGTCCCCTCTCTGGTATAGAGCCAGGGTGTCACTCGCCTGTCCAGTGCCCAACACCTTGACGGGTTTGTCGGTGTATTCGTAAGCCTTGTCCAAGGGGCAGAGGACGACCGCCGCCGCACCATCGGAAATGGGTGAACAGTCGAACATCGTCAATGGGTCGGCCACCATGGGTGACCTCAGGACGGTGTCGAGCTTTATGGGCCTCTGGAACTGGGCCTTGGGGTTCAAAGCACCATGGAGGTGGTTCTTTACGGCCACGGATGCTATCTGTTCACGCGTCGCGTAACCTTCATGGATGAAACGGCGTGCTATCATGGCGTGCAGAGATGCGAACGTGGCGCCCATCATGGACTCCCACTGCTGATCGGCAGCGGAATTGAGAATGAAATTGGAGGCTTCATCCGACACATCCGTCATCTTCTCAGCTCCACCAACGACTACCACATCATGCATTCCCGAAGCGACGGCCATGACTCCCTGGCGGAAGGCCAACGAGCCTGAGGCTCCGGCGGCTTCGATTCGTGTCGAGGGCACATTGTGGGAGGCCATTCCTGAGTAGTCGGCTATCAGGGCACCGATGTGGTGCTGATCTATGAAACGGCCTGAGGACATGTTCCCTATGTACATGGCGTCTATCTCAGACCCGGAAAGATTGGCATCGTAAACCGCCTCTAGACCGGCCTGAATGCCGACCTGGCGGAAGGAGTGGTCCCACAATTCACCGAATTGGGTCACGCCTATACCTATTACTGCAACATCCTTCACAAAATCACCCCTTCATCAATATCTTGCCGCGGTACTTGGCATATGTGGCATAATCAAGTTCGCGGGTGTTCTCCATCAATCCGTCAATGGTCGGTGCCGCAGCACGGTTGAACTCCTTTATCGCATCGGTCACAGTGATATCGAAGGCGTCGCTGCCAGCTCCGGAACCGTAAGCGACGACCAGTATCCTTTCTCCAGGCGATGCTACATCCAGAACCGCCGCCAGGCCCAACGGGACCGCCCCGCTGTAGGTGTTTCCTATCATCGGCGTAAGCAGTCCCCTGGTTACCTGTTCGTTGCTGAAACCCAGCATACTGGCCATCCTCTGCGGGAATTTTCCGTTAGGCTGGTGCAGTACGATATGGTTGTAATCGCCAGGAGATGTCCCCATACGGTCCATCATCCTGCGTGCGGCCTCGCCTACATGCTTGAAGTAAGCTGGTTCACCAGTGAACCTGCCGCCATGTGAGGGATAAGGCTGACCCTCCCTTCTCCAGAAATCAGGAGTGTCGGTGGTGAAACTCAGAGTACCGTTGAATCTGGCGATTATATCCTCTCTGCCTATCAGGAAGGCCGCACCACCAGCGGATGCCGAATACTCCAGCGCATCACCGGGAGCGCCTTGGGATGTGTCGGCACCGATGGCAACGCCATAGCGTATCATGCCCGAACCTACCATTCCCATGACCATCTGGATACCAGCTGTGCCTGCTTTACAAGCGAATTCCAGGTCGGCGACACAAAGCTCGGGGGAGGCCTCTATGGCCTCGGCGACGACCGTACCAGTGGGTTTCACCGCATAGGGATGTGATTCTGAACCGACATACAATGCGCCGATGTCGGCAGGGTTCACATCTACTCTCCTCAACATCGATCTAGCGGCTGAGGTGGATATCGTAATTACATCCTCATCGGGAGACGGGACGGATTTTCCGTTTATGAAAAGACCCTTACCCATGGCCTTACCGTCCTGACCCCATACTCTGCCGATCTCTGTCGGCGTGATCCTGAATCTGGGTACATACGCCCCATAACTGACTATTCCTACATCCAATTGAATTCCTCCTATTCTAAGGACTCCATCCTGGCAACGAGTTCATCGAGGTCGAGATCCGTCGTTACTAATGGGATACCTTCAAGCTGAGCAAGTTTCTTTGCCAGCGGGTCTACGTTCTCAGGTCGGTGGTAAACGACCATGGCCGGTGTGAGCGGGTGAGCCCTTATGGCGATCATCGGCGACCTGCCATAATGCACATCTGTGAAAACCAGTGCCCTCTCCGAGCTCCAACCGTATATCTTGAGGTAATCGGCGGAACTCAGAGAGGTTATAGCCTTCAGAGAGTTGACCACCGTGTAACCGTGAATTTGTTTGTTCGTCTCGATCGAGGGAGTTACATTCTCACCTTCTATGATGGAGATGAACTCATCCATCTTCATTCCTCCACGGAATTCAGAGATGGATATTATGCAATCGCTTCGCGCACCGAGCTGATAGCGCTTGATTGTGGGCGAGCCATTCTTCTCATCGAGGTTCAGGAAGCTGTCGACGATGCGACGTACTATGACGATTCCAGGGGATTTCCTCCGTCCGGACTCGTAATCTGAAATCACTGAGGGCGAGACGCTCATGGTCATGGAGAGCTCCTGTTGCGAGAGATCGAATTCCTCACGCCATTTCCTTATCGTCTTGCCAGGATCGTTGGATAGGGTGATCTCCCCAGCAATCTTCTCCCTAAGCTCCTCTCGCATGTTTCGAGGCTAGTTTTATGAGTGTATTTAAATTTGTCGAAGTTGGGATTCGACATTGTACGATATTGAAAATTATCGTAATGCTTTACTTGTTGTTGACCGATTAACGTTATATAAACCAGCAGTTCATTGTGACAGTCATGGAAGAAATCCGCAAAAAAGCCGAAGAGGATGTTAAGCAGTTGGGATGTGACATGGGAGGTTACGTGCCCGAGACCTTGACCTGCATCAAGAAGCACCACCCCGGCCTGGCCTCTCTGATAAGCAGTATGGACCAAGTCATGGTACGTGACGGCGCTCTGGATAAGAAGACCAAGAGGCTTATTGCAATGGCCTGTGTGGCTGTGAGGATGTGCGACGACTGCGTTTACGCACAAGCCAAGGTCGCCAAGAACTTCGGCGCTACAAAGGATGAGATCATTGAAGCCATGAACGTTGCGGTCCTGACAGGCGGAGTGCCCACATGGTCCGTGGCTAAGCACGGCATCGAGAAGCTCTTCAATGAATGGGACGAGTGAGTCCCTAAACCTTAAAATACCTATTTCTCTTGATAGCCTGGCCGCATTAGCGGCCGGGTGAGCCTATGCCTTCACGGAACAATCGTACCGAGTCGATCAGCACCGAGAACGGGGAGTTTGAATTCTACAGTATTCGTAGATTGGGACAGGAACTGGGTGTGGATATCAACCGCCTTCCCTACTCGATCAGAGTACTTGTCGAATCTTTGTTACGGCAGAATGATGGCAGGCTGATCGATGATGACGATTTGCAGAGGATAACGCGCTGGTCCCCACATGGTAACGGTGACGCAGACATCCCTTTCATACCTGCCAGAGTGATTCTGCAGGACTTCACCGGCGTTCCGGCGGTGGTAGACCTAGCCGCTATGCGCACAGCGGTCGCTGAGATGGGCGGGGACCCTTCACGCATCAACCCCATAATTCCTGTGGACCTGGTTATAGACCATTCCATCCAAGTTGATGAATACGGACATTGCGGAGCCCGGGATAATAATGAGAAGAAGGAGATGGAGCGCAACCATGAGCGTTACTCACTCCTGAAATGGGCACAGCACGCATTCCGCAATTTCCGGGCCGTGCCACCGGGCAACGGTATAATCCACCAGGTCAACCTGGAGTATTTGGCACCCTTGGTCCATGTTGTTGAACAAGGAGGGAGAAGGATCGTTTACCCTGACTCCTGTTTCGGTACCGATTCGCACACCACGCAGATCAATGGGCTTGGTGTGATAGGTTGGGGTGTCGGAGGCATAGAGGCCGAGGCAGTGATGCTGGGACAACCATATTACATGGCCGTACCGGACGTCGTAGGATTCAAATTGACCGGGAAGTTAAGAGAGGGCGTCAACGCCACCGACCTTGTACTGACGGCAGTGGAGATGCTGAGAAAGAAGGGCGTGGTTGGTAAGTT
>SKHQ01000004.1 GCA_007116915.1 Candidatus Methanomethylophilaceae archaeon | reverse complement strand
GGAGAATCGTATCTGGCCATGGTGCCCGAGACCCTTGTGACCGAGATGGGCATCTCGCCGTCTTATGTCTGGGAACTCCCTGAGGGTCGGTATGTTGTGTCAGGGGTAAGCATAGTTGACCGGCTTTTGATATTGGCCGATAAGTACCTTGAAGAACGTTTCTACTTCCAAGGCGGTGTGGATCTAGCCATCAACGTCAACACCCCTGAGGAGTTGGAACTCGTCAGGCGATTGGCTTAGATCATCTCGAGGATCTTCTCATAATCGGAATGTATCCTCTCCAACAACGTCTTACAATTGACCTCTCCGGCACTGTGAAGCACTGCGGCAATTGAGGAGCCACCGCATCCCACTCCCTCTTTTATGTAACCGCGCTCATAAGCCTTGAGCCCATCGTGAGGGCTTTCTCGGTAATCGAGGTTTATGGCCGCCAAGGGCAGGTCGCCTATACTCTTGACGATACGCACAATATCAGAGTTGGGGTCGTTCACCAACCAACGGGTGGTCCCAACCATTATATTGCCCTCGATAGAGGGATCCATCTTCAAGGCTGCGGCCAGGACTGCGGTCATCTGAGTGCCGCCACCGAGTATTACCGGTATTCTCCTTGCAGCCCCTACCACAAGACCGACGTTGGCAGGCATCATGGGGTCACCGACCTTCCTGATGGCTTCCAACGGGTCCATGCGCAGGTCTCCGAAGGAGATTCCAGCTGTTTCCAACGCTTGTTTCACTATGGAATCCTTCAACTCCTTGGGGTTGTTGGGTGAACTGCTGCTGACCAAGTTCTCTTCGATAAGCCCCATCGCTCTTAGCACCGCAAGAGCTGTGGTGGTACCTCCGGCGCAACTCTCGCTTGCCACCAGGAAGTCATGGGATCGTGCCAGCATGTCTCCGATGATCAAAGCCCTTTCATAACAATCATGGACGTTGCTCACCGAGTCCCCAGTACGGATGTCCCGGCCGCATTCGCCGCCAACATCAAAATACGGAATGCTCGGCAGGACCTTGACTCCGCCATTGATTATGTGGAAAGGCATCCCGCTCAGGGCCAGAGCGGCCATGGTCACCGTGGCGGGAGTGGGTATACCACCAGGGTTGATGGGTATGCCATCCATGCATATGGTTCGGCCATGGACTAGAAGCTCAACATCGGCGCTGGGAGTGTAGAGGGTCAATTCAGGCGTGTCACCAGCGTCGGATACACCGGGTATGGTTGATGTAAGCGTACTGCCGATGGTGCAGGTGAAAACGCCTTTTTTACCCCACATCCTCTTCATCAAGGCTTCAGCCTTGCGAGGGGCGTTGTGGACGGTGATGTCCTTCGATACATCCATTGGAGGATTCATCCGTCCATGTGATGGGTAAACACAATATTAAATCTTCATCCCAATAGTTTGGACATCAGGTCGCTTAACGCGATGTATTCTCCTCGCATCGAGCATTCAAAGCTGCTTTGTACCGGCACCATGACCGGAAGATGCTGCCCTGTCAATGAGGAGGTGCCGTGATCCACCAGGTAAACGATACGGTCGAAGTCGTGGAAGTGTTCCTCCATCATCGAATCGACGGATTCCAGTATCTTGACTTTAAGCTCAGGGTCCCTTTGATGACTGACCTCATCGATCTCATCGGCATGAAGGAATACATTGCCGACCTCGAGGAGATCACGGGCAAGGGGGAACCGGTCTTCGAGACTATCCACCTTAACTGCTTTCTGGCCTAGCGCCCTGGATATCCCCAAGGCAGTAGGACTGTTCGACACTACCGTCAAAGGTCCAAGGCCAGGATGTAAAGGAGACTCTAACTCCTTACGCCCTCCTCCCCACGGCATGATGGTAAGGCCGTTCAGTTCTTCGGCCACGCCTGTTATCATGTCCCACATGAATTCTGGCCTTATTCCGAGGGGTGTGTTCATCGGCGGACAAGGCATTTCAAGAATGTCACAGGTGTCGAGGGTTATCACCGCTCTTCCCTTCAGGAAGAATAGTAGGTCGGGATCCATTTCTTTCAAGAGATGTATCCGGGACTCAACGCTTCTGATAATCTGCATCTCCTCTTTCTGATCCACACGATATGCCCATTCCACGTTACCGTTGTTGATATAGGCTGGACTCAGACGGTAGGCGACCCTTTCCGCCGACATCCTCAGATTAAGACCCAAAGCCTCGATGGCCCCACGTGGGGTGCGGGGAAGGTCTCCAGTGAAAAGCTGATTGATGAAACGATGTGTGTATGTGCTTCCCTGGGTGCTACCGCGGTCTTTAACGACGGAATCTAGGAACGGCATCTCGGCGACTTCTAAAGGCTTCCGGCCGTCAAAGGACGGTATGGGGTGGTCCTCAGCACCGTCAAGGAGTACGAACAGTGTGCTCATACCGTTCTCCTCAAGGCTATCGCGGCCTGACCCACGGACAGCCCACCGTCACCGTTGGGGACTTGTCGGTGACGGATGAACTCCAGACCCATTGATTCCACTTTATCTTTCACCATCGAACATACCGCATTGTTATATGAAACGCCTCCGGTCACACCGATGCAGTTCACTCCACAGCTTTGAACCGCATCGGCGGCCTGCTCGACCATGGCATCAATCAGACACGAGACTATGGTATAAGCTTTATCATCTTTGCTTAGTGAGGAGCCGATAACTTCTGTAATCAAAGAGACACTATCCACTGCAAGGCCGCTTTTTTCTGCTGTGTAGTCCATTGACCGTCTTCCCTTGTTCAGAAGGGTCTCCAGCTTCATAGCCGGTTCACCATCATAGCTACGACGGTCACAGACGCCCAGGTAGCAGGACAATGCATCCATTATCCGCCCCATTGATGAGCTGGTAACGCTCTTGGACATCATAACGTCGAGGACTCTGGCGTCTTGGGGCTCGAACATGGAGTTCTCCCTGCCGCCTAATCCATCGATGGCGAAACAGAGGCGTTTGATGTCATAGACTGCCTTCTCCCCCCCCAACAGCGGAATGGGTCTGAGATGACCCACTCTGCGGTATCCGTCAAGAGTTGATAGCAGCACCTCACCGCCCCAGGCAGTACCGTCGTCCCCATATCCGCTGCCGTCCAATGTCAGAACGGCGGCTTCATCGACATTAGCGTCGACGAGTAAGGAAGCGGCATGGGCCCAGTGATGCTGAATCTCCACCATTTCAGCCCCTAGTCTCTCCGCCATAGGGCGGGCCAAACGGCGGTTGCTGTATCCGGGGTGCAGATCCAAGGCCACGTGTGAAACCTCATCGGCACCGAGGAGCATCCTTAGATGTTCTATTGACGAATCAAGGTATTCCAGTACGCCGATATGGTCCGCGTCACCGATGTATTGGGTGCAGTACATCCTCCCATTGTGAGCTAGGGTTCCGGCTATGTTCTCCTGGCCACCAAGGGCGACCACCGTCCCAATGGCGGGGGCAGGTAACCATGCGGGAGTGTGACCGCGGGAACGACGAATGAAGAACATACCGCCATCAAAGACTCTTATAACGGAATCATCAGCACGATTCAGTATGTCCTGGTCATGGAGGAGGTAGGCGTCAGCACCCATAGAGAACACGTTATCGTCATCCAATATCATCGGCTCCCCGGGGACGTTAGCCGAGGTCATGACCAGGGCGTCCACTTTGAGATGCTGGAACAAGAGATGCTGCATCCCGGTGTAGGGCAGGAACAGGCCGATGGAGTCCAATCCCGGGGATGCGTATTCATTGAACTCCCCGTCTTTCTTGGGAACCAGGACTATCGGCCTCTGAGGGGAGCATAGGGCCTCGATCTCATCATCGTCAGGGTCGGAATATTTCCTGACGGCATCAAGGTCCCGGACCATCACGGCAAAAGGTTTCTGCTCGCGGCCGTACCAGCGTCGCATCTTGGGTATGTTGTCCAAAGTGCAGCATATGTGCATTCCGCCCCATCCCTTCGCCACACCGATGGCGCCGTCTTCCAACATTCTAGCGAATTCCTCTATGGGTGAGTCGGTGGTCTCGAAATCATCGACCACCAGACGGTAGTGCGGTCCGCAATCCGGACAACATACGGTCTGGTGGTGGAACCTCCTATCTCCTGTAGATGAATATTCATCTCTGCATTTCGAACATGGTTCGAATCGTGAGAAAGCGGTGTTTATTCGGTCGTAAGGAAGTTCCGATATCAATGTGAAACGTGCACCGCAATCGGTGCAGCTGGTGAATGGATAAGCTCCCCTGCGGTCGGAGGAATCACTCATCTCCCGGAGGCATTCCGGACATATCGCTGTATCCACCGGTATGCCCGCTGCCCTCTGACCTTTGCTCGAGGGTATGATTCGAAAACCGTCAGTAACGGTCGTTTTCGAATCCAGAATGTCAACCTTATCCACATGGGATAGGGGCGGCAGCGAATTCATCAACCGGTCGAGGAACACCTCATGATCCCCGTCCAATTCGATGACCACATTGCCACCGTTGTTTTGGACCCAGCCATTGAGACCCATGGATGCAGCTATCCTGTGGACGGCGGGTCGGAATCCGACGCCTTGGACTATACCATGGACAACCAGTCTCATGTTCTGTCCAGCGTAAGAACTGTATATATTGATTTGTGACCTAAAATCTCACGGTGTCAGACGGCCTTGGCCGAGATGTCCAAGTACTCACCGTCGGCATTGGGTTCAACGTCACGTGACAGGACCATGGCAATCTCATCACTGATTATCTTGGCGGCTTTGCGGGAGCAGGGGCTGTCATCGAGTATGAAATTTCCCAATATCGGTATGATCAGACCTTCGCGCTGATAGCGTAGAAGATAAAAGACAGCGCCGATGAACTGGGTGGTGAGGAAGGGGGCATCGTTGCATATCTCCGGCTTTACTTCCTGGATGGTGCATCTGTTTTCCTCGTTCAAGAAATGACAGGGGTCGGTTCTGCTGAAGAACCATTTACCATCCTCTTTGAAAAGATACGAATCACAGAAACTGGCCATATCCTGTCCCAAGTGTTCCGATATGCGTGTGATTTCGTGGTCTTGGACAATTATCCTTTTCTGATGGCAGCAGACGCCGCAGAGTTCACAAGGGACCATCTGATTTATCCGCGTGGAAACGTGATAAGCAAGGTCCAGGTCCTTGACTGTCTCTGGCGGCAAAGGCCCCTCATTCTCAATGAAATATTTATCACGGTATCTCTGAGCCATCAGCCGTCCCGACTCCCCGCTCATGCGGGGCGACATGCAGAAAAAAACATTTTGCTATTTAAAACATGATATCTGGAAGGACAATCGTTATCGGGAGGCGATTGGTTCCACAGACGATTTTATCTATTGCTTCGTTTTATCAGCTTTCCGAGGTTCAACGATGGACGAAGTCAGGGAAGGGTTGTTGTATACCGAGTCGCACGAGTGGATAAAGGATCTGGGAGAAGGACGGGTGCGCATCGGGATCAGTGACCACGCCCAGCACGAACTCGGAGACATAGTCTTCGTGGAACTGCCAACCGTGGGCAAGGATATCGCCAAAGGTGATGAGATCGGAGCCTTGGAGAGCGTAAAGACCGTTGAGCCCGTCTATTCTCCGCTGAGCGGGAAGGTCGTATCGGTGAATGAAGGACTCGAAGATCGCTCCGAGGTTATGAACCAATCCCCCTATGATGAGGGATGGTTGGCCGAGATCGAGCTCACGGATCCCAGTGAATTGAACGGCCTGATGGACAGCTCCTCCTACACACAGACGCTCAAGAATTGAGATTCAGACCTCGGGAGCGCCCTCAGCGGCCGCAGAGCAATTGCACTTTCTATCCACTATCTTGGGTAGGGTCTTCTCCAATAGATTGGAGACCTTGTGGAGGTTTTCTCCCATGGTCTTCAAAACCATGTCGAAGTCTACGGGGTGGTCTTTCCAGACGTCATAGTCGGTCACCATCGCCAGACTGCAGTAGCACATACCCATCTCCCTCGCCAACTGACATTCCGGCACCAAGGTCATCCCTATCACGTCCGCGAAGTTCCTGAACATCTTACTCTCGGCCTTGGTCGAGAAACGGGGGCCTTCGATGCAGATATACGTTCCTTGGCTGTGTATTAACAATCCCAGGCGGTCCCCTTCTTTGCGGAAAGCTTCCGAGATATGAGTACAGAAAGGATCGGCGATGCTCAAGTGGAACGTCTCCGGACCATCGAAGAATGTATAATCCCTGGTTTTGGTGAAATCAATGAACTGATCGACGATAACTATCTGTCCCGGTTCATACTCTTCTTTCAGAGAGCCCACGGCGCAAGGTGATACGATTGCCTTGACACCGAGTTCGCGCAATGCCCATAGGTTGGCATGATACGGTACCATGTGAGGGGGGTGTTGATGGTTCTCTCCGTGTCTTGGAATGAAGGCGACATCGATGTCGTATAGTTTACCTACCAGCACATCCCCGGAAGGTTTACCGTATGGGGTGTCCATGTCCACCCTTTCCTCTAAAATGAATTGATTGGGGTCATATACCCCTGAACCGCCGATGATCCCGATTCTGGATTTCATAGCTCTAGCATAGAGGTATGTCGTATAAAAAAAGGTCAGAGACGGCGGATTATCTCAAGCGGCGCCACTCTTACCGCCTTGTGGGCATGCATCTCATCCAGTCCGCAGCCCAATGCCACCGTCATTGCCCGGTCCTCGTCCATGAGGTCCGTGGGAGCATGGGCGTCGGAGTTGATCACCATGGTCGCTCCGGTATCGATCGACATCTTGGCGACATGGCCATTGGTCAGGCTGTGTCCCTTACGGCCGGTTATTTCCAATGCGATCCCGTTCATGACCGCCATCTCCGCCTCATGCTTGGTTATGAAGCCCGGATGAGCTAGGATGTCAACTTCGGGATTCTCCACTGCAATTTTATTAGTGCCCTTGGCGACCGGTTCCATGACCGTCTCGCCATGCACCACGATTATCTGTGCCCCGAGCCGCCTAGCCTTTTTGACCAAAGTGTCGATGAGTCGTGGCGGGACGTGGGTTATCTCCACACCTGGTATGGTCCGGATGTAATCCTCGCTCAGTTCCGCAGCGCGGACCACCTGCTCCACTGCCGATTCAATGTTGGTCATGTCGACATGGTCGGTTATGGCGATGGCGTCATGACCGGCCTTCTTGGCCCTGGCAGCAAGTTCTGCCGGCAACAGCTCCCCGTCACTGATCAGGCTGTGGGTGTGGAGGTCTATTCTCATCCTCTTCTCTCCGTCAGTTTCTTGAATGCCTTGTCCATAGGCATATCGGTGGCGACTATGGCGACCATGACATGGTAGACAAGGTCGGCAAGCTCCCATGCCATCTCTCCCTCTTCCCCGTCCTTTATCGCCAGAGCCAACTCTCCCGCCTCCTCGATGATCTTCTTGCACATCAGGTTCTGGTCATTCATCAGTCGACAGGTGTAACTGGCTTCTTTGGGGTTATCCTTGCGATCCTTGATGGCACGGAACAGCTCCGGAATGATGGCCATCGTACCGGAGGTATCGCCAGACACATGTTTATAGAAACAGCTTGGCTCACCGGTATGACATGCATCACCGATCTGTTCGACCCTCACCAATAAGGTGTCCTTGTCACAATCCGTCTCTATCGATTTGATGTATTGGAAGTGTCCGGAGGTATCGCCCTTGCGCCACATCTCCTTACGGCTTCGAGACCAGAAATGAGTGGTACCCGTCTCTTCCATAAGCCGTACAGCATCCTTGTCAGCCCAGGCGACCATCAGAACTTCGTTCGTTATGTAATCTTGGACGACAACCGGTATGAGGCCGTCAGCGTCGTAACGGAGTTCCATCATCTCACATGCACTCCTTTGTCCTTTAGGTATTCTTTGACCTCTGCGACAGTGTGCTCCCCGTAATGGAATATGGAAGCGGCCAGAGCTGCAGAGGCGCCGGTCTGGGAGAACACCTCGTATATGTGCTTGATATTCCCGCAACCACCGGATGCTATAACAGGTATGGTGACCTCGTCGGCGATCATTCCGGTCAGCTCCAGGTCGTAACCATCCTTGGTGCCGTCAGCGTCCATCGATGTTAGCAGAATCTCTCCTGCGCCCAGGTCCTGCACCTTCTTTGCCCATTCCACGGCATCCAATTCCGTAGCCTTGTTGCCGCCGTGAGTGTATACAGTCCAAGAGTCTCCGTGCCTCTTGGCGTCGATGGCGACCACAACGCACTGCCTACCGAAATCCTCCGCGCATACGGAAATCAATTCCGGCGAGTAAACGGCGGCCGAGTTGACAGACACCTTATCGGCACCAGCGTTCAAAGCCTCCCTCATATCGTCGCGGTTGCGTATACCACCGCCGACGGTCAATGGTACGAATAGTTTTGCAGCCGTCTCCTCGACTATCCGAAGTGTGGTCTGCCTTGCCTCCTGTGTGGCGGATATGTCCAAGAATGTGACCTCATCTGCACCCTGTCTCTCATACTCAGCAGCCAGTAGCGGGGGATGGCCCACATCTTTAAGATTCTTGAATTTGATACCTTTTACGACCTTCCCGTCTTTGACATCAAGACAGGGTATTATCCTTCGTGCCAACATTTCAAACGCCTCTTTTGACGCTGCCCTTGGTGCTTAACTCGTCGTCTCGGGGTACAAGGGCTTGTTTGAGGCATATCCCCAATGATTTGAAAGCCCCCTCCACGATGTGGTGATCATCGAATCCCCGCATCACCATCACGTGCAGTGTCATACCCGCCGCCATGGCGAAGGACCGCAGAAAGTGATGATAGAGTTGATCTGGACACTCGATATCGACAAATGGACGGTCGACCAGGTCGACAGTGGTCATAACCAGGGCATCGTCCATGGCCACCGTGGCGGATGACATCCTCGCGATCGGAGTGTCTCCGATTGCCTCTCTCAAACCTTGACCCAACACTATGCCGACATCCTCTATGAGATGATGGATATCATCCCCCTCGGCTCGTAAGGTTATATCAATACCCGAATATCTTCCCAGGGTCTCGAGCATATGGCTGAGGAATCGGTCATCGCATTCGACGTCCTGTCCCGCACCTCCGCCGATTGTCAACGAGAGGCTTATACAGGTCTCTTTGGTCTCGCGGGATATTGTTGCGCTTCTGGTCATGATGCCCACATGGGTCGATTCACTTCTGATTATGTAACCTTTGCTTATTTTTATATCAATCCGATTACGACGATATGGTTATCAGGTGTTTTTGTTAGATGCTCATTCAACGAAACAAAAATGATTCAACATTTATAATCAAACAAACTAATCATTTTGTGATTGGGGATGTTCCGGGCAATTTACGTTGACCACGAGACTGGTCTGTTGGAAGTGACAAAAAGATTCCTTGAGAAGGACCCTAGAGTATCAGAGGTCCTCACAACAGATTCACCCGAGGATGCCTTAAACATGGTCTTATCTGGTAAAGCCGATGTGATGGTTTCGGACTATGAGATGCCGGGTATGAACGGCCTCGATCTCCTCAAAGCGATGCGTTCAAAACATTGTGATATCCCTTTCATCCTTTTCACCGGTCGTGGTCGGGAGAGTGTCGCCATCGAGGCCATAGACAACGGCGCTGATTTTTACATTCAGAAGGGCGGCGATCCAAGTTCGCAATTCATGGATCTAGCCCATAAGATGAACATCGCCTATGAGAGGTGGAATCAGAAGAGGGAGTTGGAGACCTATTCCGACATCGTTAGGTGCATGGACACGGCTATGGTCGCAATACACATCGACGATGAAGATATCTGGTCAAGTAATCTTCAGAGTTTGAATCAGGCTGCCGAGAAGATGTTCACCAGCATCGATTTTAAAATGTACCCTCGGCTCGAGGAGATCAAAAACGGTCCACTATCCTTAGTTTTGGAACATAATGTTGCCAATTTCATTGCGGTCTATGAGACCGGCACGCCCTATCATGTCGACGACATTGTCCTGACCGAAAACCCACATCTGGTATGCAATGTCCGTATTCGAAAGCTGCCCAATAAAAGAATTGGAATTCTGCTCGATGATGTTACTGACAGATGGTTGTCTAATAAGGATTCAATGGAGGCGGAGAGGAGGGCTGCCAATCAAAGGAAAGCGGCATTGAAACTGATTACCGATGACGAGTTGGTAAAAGCTGACAAGTCCTCTGCATTCCAACATATAGCTGAGATTGTTTGCGAAGGCCTTGACGTCAGCCGTGCAGGCCTTTGGCTTATAGACGATAATACCAGAAAAATGAGCTGCGTGTCGATGTTTCCTCTTCCCGAGGGGCAATCCCCGCCGCTGATCGAAGGTGATTTGGACGGCATCGCACCCTATGTGAAGCACATCAGAAGGGACAACGTGTTGAAGGTGGATGATGCCTTCAATGACATCAGATGCTCATGCATGAAGTACAACTATCTGCTCGATGAGGATGTGAGGTCATTCTTGGATGTGGGTATTAATCTAGATGGTAAGCTGAGAGGGATAATTTGCGCTGAGAATATGGGCTCAACTCGTAAATGGCATGACGATGAGGAGTCATTCCTAACCATCGTGTCCGCACGCGTGTCGCAGATGCTCACAGTGATGGATAGGGAGGAGATAAAGCAGGAGCTCGATAATTCCTATGGTCTTCTGAGTTATATCGTAGACAACTCTTACACTTCGATCGCAGTCCATGATAACGATATGAATTACATTTATGTCAGTAAGAGTTACACCGAACAATACGGTCTTCAAGGCCAGGATGTGATCGGCAGGCATCATTATGAGGTGTTTCCAGACCTGCCCCAGAAATGGAGGGACGTCCATCAAAGGGTTTTGAAAGGTGCCAGTGAATACGCAGATATGGATCAATTCGAACGTGCGGATGGCACCAATCATTGGACACGCTGGGAATGCATTCCATGGTATCAATCGGATGGCAGCATAGGCGGGCTGATTGTATTCACGGAGATAATTGATAAATGGGTGGCAGAACAGGAAAAGATGCGTGAGAGTGAGGAGCTCTTCAGACTCCTCACTGACAATCTATGGGACAACGTAACGATAATGGACCTGGATTTCAATATAAAATACGTATCTAAAAACATCGAGAACTTGAGAGGATACAGTGCAGAAGAATCCATCGAACAGTCTTTATCTGAGATAATGACGCCTGAATCTTTTGCGTACGCTAAAGGGATTTTCCAAGAGGTCCTGCAGGCAGAGATGAGAGGTGAGATCAAACCAGATGATGTTTTGACTTTCGAGCTCGAGCAGTATCATAAGGAAGGCCATGTTGTGAATGTCGAGGTAAGGGCAGGCCTTATAAGAGACAAGGAATCGCGGCCCGAGGGCATACTGACCCTTTCACGCGATGTGACTCAATCCAAAGACATTCAGAAAAGCCTGATGAGGAGCGTGGAGCGGCAACAAACGATTCTTGCCGCATCCGGTTGCGGATCATGGGAGGTGCGTTTGGATTCTTCCTGTATTTGGAGAAGCCCTGAGTACTATAGGATGCTGGGATATGAGCCATTCAAAGATTATGACCCAAACTCTCCGGGTCCGGATGGTCATTGGCTGAATCTGATCCATCCCGAAGACAGACAGGATGCTTTACAGTATAGCGAGGAATACGTTGAAAGTGACAGTCTGGATATGTATGAGAACAACTACCGCATGCTGAAGGCGGACGGCTCTTGGGCACACATCGAGTCAAGAGGACGTAGATTAATCGATGATAAGGGAGATCCAAGTCCAATCCTATATGGGATACACATAGACGTCAGTAACGAAGCTGAGATTCGTAGGAAACTGGAGGAATCACGTCTTCGCCTTGAGGATATAATAAACAATCTGCCGGATCCGACAATGGTGATATCCAAAGAGGGAAAGGTATGGTACTGGAATAAAGCCCTTGAAGATCTCACAGGTCGACTTCGTGAGGAAATGGTCGGCAAGGCCGATTATGAATATGCAATACCATTCTATGGGAGGAGGAGGCCGATCCTCGCCAATCTCGCCTTGGAGATGGATAGTGAATTTGAATCGATATATCCAAAGGTTGTTAGGAATGGTGATACCCTGATAGCCGATGATGTCCCGGCGGTCATCAATGGACGCGAAGTATATCTATGGGCGATGGCTAGACCCATCTACGACCTTGAAGGCAACGTTATTGCTGCAATCGAATCCATTAGGGACGTGACCGAGAGGAGGTCAGCAAAGGAGGCCCTAGTGCGGGTGAACCGACAACTGACATTGATGACGAGCCTCACAAGGCATGACGTTCTGAACCAGACAATGGCTTTGAGCGGTTTCCTTCAACTGATGAAGGACTTTCCTGAAAGGTGCGATCAGGTGAATATTGATCGGTTGATATCAATCGCCGATAAGATAAGTGAGCAGATAAGATTCACAACGGTTTACGACCATATCGGTTCCAAAGAGCCCGGTTGGCACAGGGTCGAGGACCTTCTACCCAAACAAGAGGAATTCGGAGATATCCGCCTTGACAACTATGTTAATGGCGTTGAGGTTTTCGGCGACCCGATGCTGATGAAGGTTTTCAGCAACCTTCTGGACAACTCCGTTAGGCATGGGATTCATGTCAGCGCAATCCGCCTTTCTCACATATTGGATGGGAACGACCTTAAGATAATATGGGAGGACGATGGTGTTGGTGTGGCCAATGCCGATAAGTCGCAAATCTTCGAACGGGGCAGAGGTAAGAACACCGGCTTCGGCCTATACATCTCGAGGGACATCCTCTCCATCACGGGAATGTCGATAGCGGAGACTGGCGAGGAAGGAAAAGGCGCCCGTTTCGAAATCAATGTCCCCCGCGATACATTCAGAATTTCGGACGATGTTCCTGGTCCATTATAATGATCGTTTTTCAATCCTCGAGGATGACGGCAAAATTACATATTGTTATCATGAGACTATGTAATCGATGAAGGAATTCATTAGCAAATGGTTCAAGGAGCTGATGGTGGTGGCCGTGATCATCTATGCGCTCATACTGTACGCATTGTACTGGGCCACTGATGATCTTACATTGTCGATCATAGTGACATTGGCGATAATACTGGCTGACCTTGCGGTCCTTGCTTATATCTACCGCTACGAGCTCAGGCAGAAGATAGGTAGTTGATTTCAGAGAAAGGAATCGTCACCGAACACCCAGGGTATAGACCATTCCCAAGGCCGGAATGCACCGGTGTATATGGCCACTCCGACTACGGCAGCAACCGCTCCGGCAGCTTCCAACGCCTCAACGTCCGTAATCGAGCTGACCCCTCCCGATGATATGACCGGGTGAGGACAGCGGGAGATGAAATCGGTGGCGGCCTCCACATCAATTCCCTGGCCTTTACCTTCGACATTGACGTTGGTGTTGAGAATGCCCGCCAGTGGCATGTCCTCAATACGGGAGAACATATCGGCAAGGCTGCATGGGGCCTGCTCCTGCCAACCCTTCATGGTTATCCTGCCATCCTTTACGTCCAATGCCAGCACCACTTTGCCGGGATGTCTCTCGGCCACGGATGAGAGCCAGTCTGGATCCCTTATGCCGCGGGTGCCGATTATGACCCGGGCAACGCCGGCTGAGATGAGACGGTCCACCTTCTCATCGGTAGAAATGCCTCCTCCGACCTGGACCGGCAAATCCAAATCCGAGGCCATTGAGCATATGGTATCGATGTTGTCCTCCTTGCCGAAAGCGCCGTCAAGGTCGACGACATGCAGAGCGGGTGTCCCTTTGACCTTCCAGCCCCTGGCCACCTGGAGAGGGTCGGGTAGGCTGAATATCTCCGTTCCCGGTACGCCGCCGACGAGTTGGACGACCTTGTGGTCCATGATGTCTACCGCGGGTATGATTATCATTGACAAGCCTCCGCAAAGGCTACGAAATTCCTTATCACGGTGAGTCCGGATCTACTGCTCTTCTCAGGATGGAATTGTGTGCCGTAGGTGTTGCCCTTGCGGAACATGGAAGGAAAGACCATTTCATATTGGGTGTCGGCTACGGCCAGTGTTCCATCTTCCGGCTGGGCGTGGAATGAGTGTGCGAAATAGAAGAAGCGGTCTTCCACTCCGTTCAGCAACGGATCATCCCCAGTCACTTCGTTCCATCCCATATGAGGTACGCTGCGGGCTTTTAACGGAACGACCCTGCCGGGCATATATCCCAGGCCAGGAGCGCTGCCTTCGTCGCTGCCTTCGAATAGTATCTGCATCCCGATACATATGCCCAGACACGGTGTGCCGGCCTTTAGGCTCTCCACTATCGATTCCCTGTAGGGATGGAGTCTTTCCATGGTACGGCTGAAAGCGCCCACTCCAGGAAAGACAATGCAATCAGAATCACTCAACAGCGACATGTCATCGACCACACGCACCTCGGCCCCGCACATCTCCAGTGCCTTGCCTATGGAATGGAGGTTGCCGACACCATAGTCTGCAAGAGAGACCACCATACTCATCTGGTCAACTCCTCGCAGGCTTCAATGACTCTGATATTCATCTCGTCCGTTCCGATGGTGAAACGTACGCAGTTCTCCAACAGCCGCCGGTGGCCGAAGTCCCGTATCATGATACCTCGGTCCTTTAGTCCTTTGACAAGTTCCTTGTGGTCGATTGGAGAGCGGGCGAGAACGAAGTTGGCGTTACTGGGATAGCATTTGAACCCCAACGCCTCCAACCCTTCGACCAGCATAGGCATGTTCTTTTCCACCATGTCCACAGAACTTCTTATGAAATCCTGGTCACGGAGGGCGGCGATGGCCGCCTTCTCGCTCACCATGTTCAGGGAGTAAGGGATACGGATACAGGTCATCATGTCCGCGATCTCAGGCGAGCATACACAGTAACCTATCCTTAGGCCTGCCATGGCGTAGGCTTTGGAGAAGGTCCGGGTCACGATAAGGTTCTCGTACTTCCTGACCAAGGGGATGAAGCTCTCATGGTGAAACTCCCCATAAGCCTCATCGATGACCACGGGCACATCGGTGCCCTCGACTATCTTCACAAGATCAGACCGACGGAATGCGTTCCCGGTGGGATTGTTGGGGCTAGGGATAATTATGATCTTACCTTCGGCAGCGAGCATTGAATCCACGTCAAGCTGGAATTCCTCATCCAGGTCTATCAATACCGGTACGCCTCCGTTCAGCTCGCTGAAATAGTCGTAGATGGAATAGGAGGGAAAGGGCATCACGGCCCGGTCGCCCTTGTCGGTGAACGTTTTGAAGAGGACATCGAGTATCTCGTCCGAACCGGAGCCGGTGACGAAGTTGTTCGGATCAAGCCCATAGAATTCTGCCAACACCTTTCGTAGATCGGCGGAATAGGTGTTGGGATATTGATTTATCTCAGCGTCTGAAAGATCCGAAAGTGCATCCATGGCAGCCGGATTGGGGCCAAGAACGTTGGTGTTGGTATCCAGGCGCAGAGAGCCGTCTGAGGTCGGACTGTAGTATGGCTTGAAATTACGTGCGGATTCCCGCATGAATCGCCGGTCCATCATGGCACCAGCCTATCGATGGGCAGAGTGAGTATTCCCTTGGCGCCCATGGCTTTGAGCGCATTCACCGCATCGTAGACCTCGCTCTTGTCGATGACGACATGTATGGCGACCATGTCATCACGTCCGGCGAGGTTCATAACCGTCGGTCCGGCCATACCGGGGAACATCTTCTCCACTTCCGGTAGGGATTCAGTCATTATGTCCGCCATGAGATACTTCTTCTTCTCCGCTAGGAGAACACTCTGAATCGATGAAGCCAGGTCAAGAATCTCCTTACCTTTGGAATCCATGCTGCCTGGGTTGGCGACGACGACGGCCTGTGAGCGCATTATGGTGTCTATCTCCACCATACGGTTGGTGCGCAAGGTGGATCCGCTGGAAACCAGATCGACGATCACATCAGCAACACCGATGTGAGGGGTAATCTCTGCCGCTCCCGATATACGCACTATCTCCACGTTCTTGTCACGACTGGCGAAGAACTGCCAGGCGAGATTGGGGAATGATGTGGCGACCTTTGCCCCCTCGGGTATATCCTCGACGCTCTTGTATCCTAGGGATTCGGGAGCTGCCACTGATAGGCGGCAATGTCCGAAATCAAGGTCCAGGACCTTTTCGACATCCAGGTCGGCCTCCAGAATGAGGTCCAGACCGGTTATGCCGACGTCGACCGTCCCGCTGTGTATGAACCGGGGTATGTCCTGGGCACGGACGAACATGATCTCGAAATCCTGATTGTCCACTGACGCATACAGGCGCCGTCCCCAGTTGACGTCCATCTCCAGCCCTG
>SKHQ01000091.1 GCA_007116915.1 Candidatus Methanomethylophilaceae archaeon | reverse complement strand
GTCCTGTGGAACACCGGGGGCGCCGGCAGTTTCGAGATCCAATCCAATGTCGATCTCATAGACATATGGGGGATCCTCGAGACGATCTGCATGGTATGCGTGGGCATAATCGTCCTGATAGTGGTGCTGATAATAATCGTGGTCATAATGTCCCGCAAGAAGAACCGCGGAAGAAGCAAGGGCGACTACGATAACAGGCATAACGTTAGCTACTCTCTGGAGGACCAGGCGGGCAAGGACCGTTATGACAGCCGCGACGACATCGCTCAATACGACCCTCGCAAGCAAGCGGATGAAGACCCGTACAAGCGGGACAAGTTCTTCGGCAAGCGGCGCTGAGCATAACCAGGCCGTCATCGTAGCTAGCGGTGACGGTCATTTCATCTTTTATTTACCGCCAAACCGATCGTACTCCGAGGGCCGAAGGCCACGATACATTAATCGTTCGAATCCCATTTCTTCAGGATGGCTATCGGATATGACTTCTCAGTGTTGGCCTATCTATGCCTGGCACTGATAATCATAGGTTTCTCAATACTCGTCTATGCCACCGCATCAGCGATACGTCAGGTCTAAAGCCCTATCGGCCAGGGGAGAGGCCGGTCGATAAGATGGGAGATGATAGGATCCCCAGGTCTCGTGACGGCATCACAGAGCGAAGCAAAAACAAGAACGTGACTGACGATCCTTTTCGCCGCAGTCGGCGGCGTCCCTAAAGGACCAGGTCAAGACTCCTCATCAAAGCCCAGGTCATGATGAATATAGCTGCTACAGCCTCGGCAAGGGCCAAAGCGGTGAATGCCAACAATGCGACGGAAATCAAGACCATTAAGAGGGTGAACAACGCCATGGCTCTCCCCCTGCCGCCGAGATACCAGTCTCCAGGTATGGATATGACGACCGCCCCCATCATGGTCAGGAAATAGGCCCAGGCGAACAGGTTGTGCCAAAACTCAATATGTATCGGGAACAGCCCCACTCCTATGAGGAAGAAGGATGCCAAGGCGACCAACCCGAATGTCAGCCTCAGTATGCGGTTCTTCTGCAAAGGCCGCATCGCCATAGCGAACACCACCAGCACGATGCCGGCGAGTATGCAGCCGAGGTTGAATATGGCATCAGCAGGTCTGGAGGGATCACCTAACACGCTGAGTGTCATCTCACCGAAAACCCAGGAACCATCAACGAACACAGCAACAGCCCACAAGAGTGAGAAGCCCAAAGCCCCGATTATTCCGAGCAACGCAATATTCTGCGGCTCCCTCAGAACCTGTGGATACACGATTATACCAGGCGTTAAGAGGATATAAAAATTATCGTTTGCCCCTCAGTTAACCATAAAAACCACAGCCATCATTCATAACAAAGCAATCGAATGGAGCTCATGTTATGGTCAATGGGACGTTCCCGGTCGATGATTATGATGGCGTCCCGCTGTCATTGCGCGCCACAACCGATGGTGTCCACTGTCTTTTGCATAAGGCAGTATTCGAAAAATCCCCTATCGGCATAATCGTTTTGGACGGCGGGGGCACAGTGATAAGTGCCAACCCCGCCGCGCACAGGATACTGCCCTGTCTTCTCAACAAGGAGGTCAACGTCTTCCAGGCTTTGGGCGTGAGTCCCGAGAGGGTGGAGAGGTTGCGAAGAATAAAGGAGGTCAATGTTGAAAGGAGGATAACTGACATGCTGCCTCATAGCTTGGATGAAGAGTGCGGGGACACCGACCGCATAATCAACATCCACGCTGTGAGTCTGGAGGATTGTCGCGGTTTCATAATCCACCTGCAGGATATCACCCCCTCACGTCAGGCGGAGGCCGAACTCCGCAATCGTAGCGAAGAGCTAAACCTGGCAATCGCCGGTGCCGGACTCAGTTATTGGGAACGAGACCTCAAGGACACCGCTTACATCGGAGGGGTATTCTTGAAGGATAAGGTTGACCGCGATCCATTCTATTCACGAGTGCACGCCGAGGACCTCCCTAAGTTGTTGTGCGAGGTTGATGCGCACCATCGGGGTCTGACCGAACATTACCGTTGCGAATACCGGCTCAATGTCGACGGGCAATGGAGATGGTTCCTCGGGATGGGGGTGGTGGTCAACGATGGTCCTGATTCCAAGATGATCGGTTTCAACCAGGACATCGAGGAAAGCAAGAGGATGGAGCAGAGTCTGAGGACTTCCGTGGATGAGAAGATCGAGATGGTCAAGGAGATACACCACCGGGTCAACAACAACCTCCAGATGTTGAAGGCGTTGATAGGGCTGCGCCTGATGGAAGTCGAGGACCGCGGAGCCCGTGAAGAGCTGTTGGCCCTGGAGGCCCGCATAATGACCATGGCCTTGGCCCATGGTTGCGTCTACGGTCGCGAGGACTTGGAAGAGATAGATGCGGAATCCCATTTCCGTTCCATGTTCATTGAGATAACCGACCTCTACTGCCCTGATGCACACCTAGAAATGGATGTTTGCTGCGGGGACAACAAACTCAGACTCACGGAGGCCACGGGATGCAGCTTCATCATCAGTGAGCTGTTGACCTCGGTGCTGCAGGGAAGGCAGCGGGATATCGAAGGCACACGGATCTCATTGAACATGTGGTGTGACAACGGCGATAAGAAAATCCGTTTCCGATGCAACCGGCACATGGATGGAGGACATTCGGGCCAGGGTTTGGATATGGTCCAACGTCTTATCAAGAGCCAGATGGGTGGTACGGTGATTCGGGGAGAGGATGATTTCACCGACTGGACATTCACCTTCCCCTCGTGAGGAGAACCATATTTTAACCCCCTCGCGAATAGGGTCCTGAGGATTACCAATGTACAACATCTACGTCATAGGCACCGCCGGAAGCGGCAAGAGCACCCTGGTAAACGCTTTCAAGGACTGGATGGACAGTCGCGATATGGACTGTGTATTGGTGAATCTCGACCCCGGCGCGGACTCTGTTTCCTACGATGCGGATGTGGACATAAGGGAGTGGGTGCACCTCGGCGAGGTCATGGATGAATACTCCTTGGGCCCCAACGGGGCACAGATCGTCTGCGCCGACCTGATGGCCCTCAACATAGACAAACTGACGGCGGCGATGGAATCACACCGTGGAAAGTTCACCATAATCGACACCCCCGGTCAGATGGAGCTGTTCACCTTCCGCCAATCGTCGAGCATAATAGTCGAAGCCCTGGGAAAGGAGAGGTCCATATTCGTGTTCCTCAGCGACCCCAGCCTGTCCCGGACGCCCAACGGTTTCGTGTCCAACATGATGCTCTGTGCCCTGACGCAGTTCCGTTTCTCGATACCGGTTGTCAACCTCTTGTCGAAGTCCGACGTCCTGGGCGAGGAGGAGCTGGAGAAACTGCGCCTCTGGTCAATGGACCCCTACGCCCTGTACGGTGCCCTTCTGGATGACGATATTAACGCCCAGACCGTGATGGGTATAGAGTTGTTCAAGGCCATGGAGACCGTCGGCGTCTATCAGGAGCTCATACCGGTATCGGCTCAGAACCTCGAGGGTTTCGAGGAACTCTACAACCAGATACAGTTGATCTTCATGGGCGGCCAAGAGTCCGAAATGGTCGATGATGCTTAGGCGAACATCAGGCCTGAGGACATCATCGAGGGCTGGTCACCGTCTAGGACCTTGTGCAGCGCCTGCTCGAAGTCCGCCATGCTGACCGTGTCGCGGTTGTCGCGTATGGCGAACATCCCCGCCTCGGTGCATATGGACCTGAGTTCAGCGCCTGAAGCCCCATCGGAGCGTATGGCGAGGTCCTTGAGGTTAAGGGTCTCGATTATGTTCATACCCTGGGTGTGAATCTTGAATATCTGCAACCGGCCTTCATAGTTCGGTAGCCCGATCTCAATGATACGGTCGAACCTACCCGGCCTCAGCAGAGCGTCATCTAGTATGTCCGGGCGGTTAGTGGCGCCGATGATCTTTACATCCCCGGTCGGTTTGAAACCGTCCAGTTCGGCCAACAGCTGCATGAGTGTGCGCTGGACCTCACGGTCGCCGGAAGTGGCGACATCGAGGCGCTTGGCGCCCACCGAGTCCAACTCATCGATGAATACGATACTGGGGGCCTTCTCGTTGGCGAGCTCGAAAAGCTCACGCACCAGCCGGGCACCTTCGCCGATGTATTTCTGAACCAGCTCGGAGCCAACCAAGCGTATGAAGGTGGCATTGGTGGCGTTGGCCACAGCCTTGGCGAGAAGGGTCTTCCCGGTTCCGGGAGGCCCCACCAGTAGAACGCCCTTGGGCGGGTTTATTCCCACCTTCTTGTAAAGCTCCGGACGCAGCAGGGGGTCCTCGACCGCCTCCTTGACGTCACGTATCTGCTCATCCAGGCCGCCGATGTCGGCATATGAGATGTTCGGCTTCTCGATGATCTCCGCACCGGTGACGATGGGATCCAACGGCTGGGGCAGAACGCCCATGACCGCAAGGGTCTGCTTGTTCAACGAGACCCGGGCACCTGCTATGAGGTCCTCAATCGGTACATACTCAGAAATTGAAACGATGAAATCCGGTCCGGTCGAGCTCTTGACAACGACCCTGCCGTCCGGTAGAAGGTCCTTCAGGGTGCCAATGATGAGTGGAGGGCTCTTAAGGCGCTCCATCTCCGCCCGCAGGCGCTTGACGTCCTTTTGCAGACGGAAGAGCTCGCTCTCAACGTAGCGCTTCTCTCCTTCGGCCATTCGGACCTCCTCCATGAGTC
>SKHQ01000069.1 GCA_007116915.1 Candidatus Methanomethylophilaceae archaeon | reverse complement strand
CGCAAGTCGGGCGACCAGTCCAACCTGCGTTCCATCGAGGAACTCCAGAAGACCCTGAGGGAAGTGGACGTAAGCGAGTACACCCCTTCAGGTGGCGGATAGCCAAGTAAACCATTTACCCAACAATTTTTTTATATTCTCCTCAGTTCATATGTTCTAACCAGGAGATCTAGATGTACATAATCCAATCAGAAGACCTCAAAAATATGCAGGTCATCACCGCTGACGCTCGAATCCTGGGCACCATCGCTGATGTGAAGTACGATCACAAGAGCTGGAACGTCAGTCACTTTCGTGTAAACCTCGCCAAGGGTTTGGAGCGAGAGATGGCGACCGGAAAGTCTCGAGGTCATTTCGCAAAATTACTCATCCCTATCGATTCAGTCGATCGAGCTTCAGAGGTTGTCCTGCTGGCATGCAACATGGGCTGTATCAAGGACGTCGTAATCCCTGACAGCGATAACATACCGTTGCTCTCCAGCATTGTCGGTAAGAAAGTTGTTACATCTGAGAACGTGAACATCGGGAACGTGGAAACACTGACGATCGACCTCGATGAGCATTGGCTCGTCACCGGTATGAAGGTCAGGGTCGAAAAGACGATGGTCGAGACTCTGGGATTGAAGAAGAGTCTGTTCGGGAAGTCACCTGCCATAAACATTAAGACTCTGGATGTCAGCGTGGTCGGTGACATGGCATTCATGTCCCGTACGCTCGACGAGCTCAAGAAGGAAGTAGCTATCTACGACTGAGAGCAATTGAATCCGACGAGTATGCTGGCAAGTTTAGGATCATCCTTGAGGCCGTAATGGTCCTTGATCATCTTATCGGTTGTCGGCGATGGGCTGCATGATAC
This sequence comes from Candidatus Methanomethylophilaceae archaeon, assembly GCA_007116915.1. Taxonomy (GTDB): domain Archaea; phylum Thermoplasmatota; class Thermoplasmata; order Methanomassiliicoccales; family Methanomethylophilaceae; genus PWHV01. The sequence goes on along the minus strand of SKHQ01000069.1, from coordinate 15,493 downwards.
CACATCGTAGCACCCGTTGTCCGGATTCAATTCCGGGAACGATACTGGCGGCATGACGAAGTACTCCCTGCCCATTGTGGTCACGTCAGGGAATACGACGAAGTCCTCAGAAAGCCAGATGACGTCCTCCCTCTCATCGTACTCAGCGCGGGTATGGGGAAAAACCTCTATTCCCATCAGGGAGCCATCATCCCCTTCCAGTATGACGGTCGGTTCCGGCGGGGGTCGGAAACGTATGTTCTTGATGATGCATATCAGGTGCTCCCTCTCGAGAGCAGCGTCGAATCCATCATTGCGGACAGTAATGTCCAGTATGGCCTTGACATTCTTCTCCTCCTCGCGGAGTTTTCCAAGGATGTCCTTATCCAGGAAGAACGCCTTCTCAACCCCTGCCATGGAGGCGATAATGTCCAGAGCCCCGTCCTCATTGACCATGTCTCTGCAATGGAAATAAGATATAAAAGACATGACACCAATCCGCTGGCATGAGCTTACTCCTACTAGGAAAAAAAGACCCTTCCGTGATGAAAGCCCTCCACCGGTATAAGAAGGAGATATTCAAGGAAGGAGAACTGACAGTAAGGGAGAAGGAGCTTATCGCGACGGCCATATCGATAACTCTCAAATGTGAGAAATGCCTGGAGTTCCATGCCGATGCAGCTTTGGAAGCGGGGGCCACCAGAAAGGAGATAATGGAAGCATTTGAGGTGGCCATGTATCTGGTCGGCCCATCAGCGGTTATATGGTCGGATATGATAGACCATTATATCGAGGAATCAGAGTAGGTCAGGATAACATCCTTCTTGACTGCCATATCGCAACAGGCCTCTGCAGCTTTGATTATTGCCAATGGTACGGGGCAGGAGGCATGTTTCAACGTTTCTCCGGCGACGATCATGATCGGATTCTCCGTTATCGGAGTCACCAAGCAATCCATCATGTCTATTACCTTTAGTTTTTCAGCCATGGCCTTGACCATGGGGCATTCACTCTCAATATCAAGTCTGACCAAGTTCTCATCTTGAACCGCCCTGATCTTGGTAGGAATCCTACATGCGCCAGGATCGACATTAAGGGTGACGGTCAATTGAGTCCCTTCCTCATTCTTTCTATGATCTCGAATATTGCACCTTTGGTTATGTCGACCACACCGATTACGGCAATAACGCGTTCATCGACCTCCACAGGCACGGCGATGATCGGTATGCCGCTGTAAGGTCCTGAGGGGGCTTTCATCCTGATCATGACGCCCTGACGTAACACTTCTTCCAATATTGGGCCGGTATATGAGTGGTCTATGACCTTACCATCCTCAATCCGGACTCCCAACCTATCCCTGCTGCGGGCACATAAAGGGAGACGGCCCAGTAGTTCATGGATCGCTATAGCCAGGCTGATGAGTTCCTGCGATTCGCCGGAGGAGGATAGAACATCACTTAGAGTTTTCCTGCTTCTCATCTCCCCCGTAAGTTCTAGTGCTGCGGTCACAGCTCCCTCCTCCGACCGCTCATAGTCACTAGCGGTGCCTATGATTATCACGTCCCCGTCTTTGATCTTGAAGTGTCTCCTCAGGCATTGATCGACCTCAATATCCACGTGATCTTTGTCACCGGGGAAGTAGATTTTACCTTCATGACAGAACAAAGTGGTTGCGCCTTTGGCACCGGCCTTTATGGCGGTATCCCGTTGCTCACATCCGAATGTTATACGATGTGCCATATTGGGGATGCGGACAGCAGTGTTACAGGTGTCTATCGTTATGCCGACGTCCTCTATCTCCCGAACATCTATCAACGAGTTTTTAAGAATCTCTTTACCTCGTCGTGCAAGTACGGCGCCGCTACGGTTAATATCGACCAATTTCTCTTCGACCAGTCGGTCGAGAATGGTCCTTGTGCTACCTTCTCCTATTCCAAGGTCAACGGAAAGACTCTTCCTTCCCACTGGACCGGACTTACCGATTATCTTGAGGCATTTCCATACATGATAGTCAGAGAATTTCGGTATGGGTCCACCTGGTTTCTCCGTTTTGTATAAGGAAAGTGCCATATGGATGTACATATCATCCAACTTATAAAATCTGTATGCAACCACTAAACACTTGATTAGGCAACTTTTATAATCGGACTAACCGTTAATGAATCATCATGACTCGAGAGCCAGTGCCTTTAATTATCGTTAATGGCGTGAGCAAATCCTTCGACGGAAACAAGGTCCTCGATAACATAACTATCGACATCGTATCCGGTAAGACTTTGGGACTCATCGGAAAGAGCGCGGCCGGGAAATCAGTGTTCATACACATGCTGAGAGGTTCGAAGGATTACTTCCCTGACGAAGGAACGATCATCTATCGCATCAACTACTGCGAACAATGCCAGAGGGCGGAACTGCCGATTGAGGGGACTCCCTGTAACAAATGTGGCAACGAGACCGTTCTCAAAGAGGTTGACTTCTGGTCCCTTGATGAGAGGGATCCTGTGCGTATGGCTATCAAAAACCGCATAGCCATCATGTTGCAGAGGACATTCGCTTTGTTCGGTGACAAGACGGTTATTGAGAACCTCTTCGATGCACTCGGAGACGAGATGGATGAGAGCAAGAAGGTGAAAAGGTCCATCGAGCTGTTGGAACTGGTCAAAATGACCCACCGGACCACTCATATAGCCCGGGACTTGTCCGGTGGCGAGAAACAGAGGATAGTCCTGGCTAGACAATTGGCCAAGGAACCTTTGATACTCCTTGCCGATGAGCCCACGGGTACTTTGGATCCTCAGACCGCGGATATGGTTCACGACACTCTTGTTCAAAAAGTGAGGGAAGACAACATGGCTATGGTGGTCACCTCACACTGGCCCGAAGCCATCGAAAGGATGTCGGATGAAGCTATATGGCTTGATGCTGGCGTCGTTAAGGATGTTGGAGATCCGGGTACCATCGTCGAGGAGTTCATGCAGGAGTACGACTTCGTGCGCAGTGACGACGTGGATATCGGACAGCCTATCATAAAACTCACTGGCGCCAAGAAGTATTTCTTCTCTGTCGTTCGCGGAGTGGTCAAGGCCGTGGACGGTGTGGACCTAGAAATAAAGGAGAAGGAGATTTTCGCCCTGGTTGGATTGAGCGGTGCGGGTAAGACCACTACATCCCGTATGATTGCCGGGATATCACCATCGACCGATGGAAAGGTCGAGATACTCATCGGTGATGACTTCGTGGACATGTCGATAACTGGTGAGGAGGGCAGAGGCAGGGCCACACCATACATAGGCATGCTCCATCAAGAATACACGCTATATCCTTTTGACACCATTCTGCGGAATCTGACCACATGCATCGGTATGAGGATGCCGGCGGAACTGGCAAAGGTCAAGGCCATCCAGGTTCTGAAAAGCGTCGGATTCCCGGATAAGAACATGGATAGGATCCTCTATGCATATCCGGAGCAACTCTCGACAGGGGAGAAGCAGAGGATAGCCTTCGCCCAGGTACTTATAAAGGAACCAAAGATAATAATCCTCGATGAGCCAACTGGCACCATGGATCCCATTACAAAGATGGCGGTTGCCCAGGCGGTCGTCGATTCCCGTCGGGACCTCGGTGAAACGTTTATAGTCGTTAGCCACGATATGGACTTTGTCTTGAACTGTTGTGATAGGGCCGCCCTGATGGAGGGCGGTAAGGTGGTCGCCCTCGGCACGCCCGAGGAAATAGTTGGCTATCTCACTGAGCACGGCAGTCTGGAACAGTTCAAAGATGGTGGCTCAGCTTGAAACAGCGTATTGGAAGGCATTTGAGTTTCGTTGAATGCCGGGAATCCCGTGGGCTAGGTACGGGCGGCGGATTGGCCGCTCGTGCCACTATATCCGAGAGTGGCCGCGAAGTGGTGGCCATAGCCATGGGTCCAGGCAGGAGACACATAACAAAGCCAGTCTGTGAGATAACCTACGCCCTTAGGGAGGAAGGCATAGACACCAGCGTCCTGGTAATCAATGCCGGTTCCGGCGTTCCCGCCGATGCTCCCGACGTCAGCACCGGCTCGTATTTCGGTTTGGATCCCATTGAGGCGGCCCGCATACAGCAATTCAAGGTGGCACTGATACATCTAGGCAACGTCCGGAAACACATAATATACAAGGCCAGGTTGATACTGCGCAACGTTGACATACCGGCTATCATAGTAGCTCAATGCCCCGTGGATTTCGAGGACTTCGCCGCTATCGGTATCAAGACCCGTCTCGTCATGCCCCGTGAAGAGGATATCGATACCAAGGGCGAGATTCGGGAGATAGTCACCGGCGTGGTAAGAGGGGTTACCTGCAGCCAAGATAAACTGGACGAGATCGTATCCAAGATCCAGTCCATGATGCCTGAGCGTTGAGTTACGGATGGTGATGTTTTGAATATCAGGATGAACGGTAAGGACAAACAGTTCCCGGAAGGCACCACCTTGGGTCAGGCCCTGGAGGGTGAATTACATCGGCCCGGTGCCGCGGTCTCAATTCTAATATCCACTGACCTCACCCGTCAGAAGACCGATGAGTATCAGTTGGTCTTCGACCGGGGTTCATTCAACATCCGTCTTGATGACTCAGAACATGCGGGGATATGGAGATCCATATCCGATTCCCTGGTCGATAACAATGTCAGATGGAACACCAGTAAGGTGTTGGCCCTTGGTTCGTTCCCCACTGAGATAGAGGTCGACAAAGGTTTGCACATGCGTAAACGCTATGATGTGTTCTTTTCACTAGGGGGTTTCGACAGCTCCACCACTTATCTGATGTTCTCCAAGCACAACCACCGCGGACGTTACGGAGCGGGTGGCGGCAGGGTAGGCAAGATCACCAAAGGAAGGCACATGCTCGATGAGATAAGGGAGGCGGACACCGTAAGGGAGATACGCCCCATAATCAAGGAGACATCGAGCTCCAACTCCATAATCACCGAGGACATGGATATGGTGCTGGAGGACGGAATGGCCGTCGAGAGCCACATAACCATAAATCTGGAAGAGAACTCGCCAATGGCCGCTGAGCATCTACTTGTGAGTCTACGCGACGGTACCCTGCCCATCAATCAGAAGGCTGAATCATTCATCTCCTGCTCAGAAAACATCATTGAACACCTGATACCTGGCGAGATCGATGTGCGGCAGGAGTTCAACGTCACCGTCAGGACCTCCGGCAAGGGTACCGGGCGAATATTCATATTCAAGAAAAGGCGCCAGTTGTCCGAACACCATACATTGGTAGGCAAGGTCGTGCAGGGTATGAACCTGCTCAATCTCGCTGAAAAGGGACAGCATCTGACTGTCAAGACGGTACCCGATAGGGCCTTGGCAGTGGGCATGACGCAGGCGGAAGGAATGGAGTTCCTGGCTTCTCGTGGCATCGAGCAGGAACGCACCGGCGAGATCGATGATGACGCGATTATCGTCGAGCAGGAGCCGGAGATGACGATCGAGGCTCTTTCCGAAGGCAAAGTGGTCACCAAGGCGGTTAAGGCTGACCGCATATTCGCCTTACACATGGACCGTGAGAACGCCCTGCGTACCGTTCGTTATCTAGAGAGGGTCACGGGCCTGGACCATAAGCCAGTCGGTATACTAAAAGTCCACTTCACATATCCCGGATTGCCGATGGTCACCTTCGATGGCGACACCGAGGGCGGCAAATCGATCTATCCCGAGAACGAGTTCAAATCCTCGGAGAGGGCTCAGATAGGTATAACCAACCAGGTCCGCCCACATGCGGGTCTGATAGGCATCAGACTGGAGGGCAGTGATGAGTACGGCCCCACTGGAGAGGAGCCATATGGTACCAACATAGTCGGAACCTTCGTTGATGACCTGGAACGTCTGATGGAAGGTCTGGAAGAGGGCCAAAACGTTTACGTCAAGGAGGAGGAAATCGATGGTTAGGGAGACCCGTCTCGTTGTGATATCTCCGCTCTCGGAGATAACCCCGGACCAGATAACCCGTAAGGTTCATTCCTTGGGTTATGAGGTCACGGTGAAGGAGACCTGTTACGGAGCGGTCTTGGAAGGCCCTCCGGAGACGGTGAGCAAAGTGATGCAGGAGCTACGGGCCCTCGATCCATTGGGCATCTACTCCAAGATACGCGGTTTCCCGTTGGGAGATCCGAAAAGATGCCGTGCACAGCACGGTTCACGACCCGGTTTCTCGCAGTTGCAGACTGAGTGGCAGTCCCTGTCACTGGTCGAGAAAGGGTTGGAATGCGCCTTGCGCGGAGATAAGGCCGAGGATATCGATATCCCGGAAAGAATTCCGGTGAAGGACCTGCAGAGATTCTGCGAGGAGGTGGAGTGATTGAAGATTTTTATTGACCCCCCTAACAGCCTGATACTGTTCGATCTGGTGGAGAGATTCGGACATGAACCGCTCAGTGTTATGGCGACCATCCAAGAGAGGGTGGACAACCTGGAGATAGACATGCCTCCCATGAACGTGACGCTGACCGATGTCAAGAACGGCCTGAAATACGCCGGCATCGAGGTCCCATCCGGAATCCGCGGGAGATTGGCGGTATGGGGTCCCCTGATCGATCAGGCGGAGGCGGCCATAATCATGGAGGACGCCCCTTACAGCTTCGGTTGTGTGGGATGCCACCGCACCAATCTGCTGGTGGACTTCCTAGTACGTAAGCGCAAATTACCGACCATCGAGATAGACTACCCCCGCACCGAAGAGGATGCCCGTAACATGGTCATCCGTGTCAAGGAGTTTCTGGAGGGACTGAAATGATAAAGATAGCGCAACTCTCCTGCGGTACCGAGTACAGCGGTGTGCAGTATGAGATAGAGAAGGCCTCCCGTGCCGTGGGAGCGAAGATGGTATATCCTGACGTGGAGGCTTCTCAGATAGATCGGTCCATCAGGGATTTCGGTTTCAACCCCGTCTCGCCGCAGCTTAAGTTGATGATCGCTCGTGCCGTGCATTTGGCCGAGGGTCGTTACGACGCCGATGCGGTTTTCATAGCGACCTGCTTCCGTTGCGCCGAGGGTGCTTTGGTCAGGAACGAGCTCCGCCGTTATATACAGGAGCACACCGACCTACCGGTCGTCACCTACTCCTTCACGGAGAGGATGAAGGCCAACCAGCTCCTGACGAGAATGGAGGCCTTGGTGACCATAGTGTCGCGCAAGGAGCTCCTAGCCCGTGAGCGGCAGATCGGTATAACCGCCGGTATCGATTCCGGGTCCACCACCACCAAGGCGGTCGTCATGGTGGACAACAAGATAGTCGGCAAAGCATGGACGGGCTCAGGGGAGGTCCTGGAATCCGCCCAGACAACTCTGAACGAGGCGTTGGCGGAGGCTGGTCTGAAAATGTCGGACCTCGAGGCCATCGGCACCACCGGTTACGGACGTTTCACCATCGGCAAGCAAATGAACGCCAAACTGGTGCAGGAGGAGCTCACCACCAACTCCAAGGGCGCTGTGTGGCTGGCCGACCGTCAGAGAGGAGAGGCCACCATCCTGGACATAGGCGGTATGGACAACAAGGCCATAACCGTCAGGGACGGGATACCGGACAACTTCACCATGGGCGGCATATGCGCCGGTGCGTCAGGCCGATTCTTGGAGATAGTGTCCCGCCGGTTGAAGGTGGAGGTCACTGAGCTCGGTGCCCTGGCCGACCAAGGGGATTGGCGCAAGATCAATATGAACTCTTACTGCTCGGTCTTCGGCATACAGGACCTGGTCACCTCTTTGGCTGAGGGGAACACCCGTGCCGACGTCGCTGCTGCCGCATGTCACAGTGTGGCTGAGCAGATATATGAGCAGCAGTTGCAGGAGATAGACGTCCGTGACCCTGTCATACAGGTCGGCGGGACCTCTCTCATCTCCGGTATGGTTTACGCTGTGGGCGAGATCCTCGGAAAGGCGCCCATTGTCCCTCCGGACTCCCAATTCATCGGAGCGGTGGGCGGCGCACTGCTGTCATCCGGTTTCCTAGAGGGTTAAGAATGAAACTCACTGTGGAGGGTACAGACGATTACGGCACCGCTGCCTATGAGGAGCTCTTCCGCCGCATCCTGGCGGATATGGGTAAATCCCGGGCGATAGAGCATGCCCGCCTCGTCCTCCGTCCCGAGGAGCCGTTGTTCATCTATTCCGTGCGTCTTCGGTCACGTCCTGAACGTCTTATGATGAAGGACGTCTCCGAGTACCGTAAGGAAGGCAACGATGTCCTGTTGGTGATATCCGACGAGCGTTATGCTCCCTCTATACTGAGTAAACTCTGGGCAAGGTACGGGCGTGAGAGTGTGGATCAGAGGACCCGTTTCGAGATGATCGTCAAAGGTGCTGACACCAAGGATTTGGACAATGTAGAGGTCGTGTCCGGTGACAAAGTCAAGAACGAGATGATCGACGCCTTATGGAGAACCCTTCCGGAGGGGATGAAATCCCGTTATCACGTCAGCGGTCCGCAGACGGTCACGATTCTAGCTACCGAAGGCATATTGCAAGCGGAGATGAAAGAGGAGGCGCGCAGACTGCACGCCGAGATGGAGGCTGAAGCCGATGTATGAGGTCATGATGTATGACGGCGGTGTGTACCGTTCCGATGAACTCTTGGATCTGATCGAGGATCTAGGCGGTGTCGTGGTCCAAAAGAGTCGCATGGCTCAGATCATGCTCATAACCATGGCGGTTCCGGCCGAGGACCGGCCAACGATCGAAGCTTTCTCCAAGGAGTTGGGCGGGGAGATCAAGGCGGTGCCATTGGCGGGAACGGAGATAGCTGTCGTCGGTCCCACTTTGGGAAGACACCACATGCCTCATCCCATTTGCGACATCGCCGAGCAACTCCGTCAGTATGGCGCCATAACAGTGGTCATGGGCCTCGCCCGCGGCCGCGGCAAGGAGACATCCCAGATATCCGCTGACGAACGCGCCATCATCGAGGAGTACGATGCCGCTATCTACGTCCTCGGCAACTTCAAGAAATGCGTCGAGGATAAGAAGCACCTTTTCGATGATGTGAGCATACCGGTTATACTCATCTCAGGTCCGATGCCGGACGGATTGGATGAAGACTGTGAGGGCATCATTTGCGGAGTGGGGCGAAAATCCGAGAGGATGAGGCGTGCCGACGAGATAGAGAAATTGGTGGAGATAGCCGACATGACATCGGACATAATCACCCAGAGACGTATCGAGTTGGAGGAGGATCCCCTTTTCATCCATCCTGCCGAAGTCAAGGAGAGGCTGGAGGAGATGGTGGCCGTAAAGGAGAGCCTGCGTCCGGCACCTATAGTTTTGCATCTCGACGGCATACGTGTCAAGATACCCTATGAGGCTAACCGTGAGGAGCTGGAGTCCATCGAGGTCTTGGGTAGAAGACTGGGCGATGTTGCAAGGATATCTCCTTCACGTATCAGCAACAGCAGTACGATCATCCGCATATTGACCCGTTCCGAGGTCGAGTACTCCGATTCAAAATGAATTTGATGAAGGGTACCTACGTACTGCTGATGCGACTTTCCACCGACTGCTCCATCAGCGTCGGTGCCTTGGGGGAACTGAGATATGAAGCGGGATGGTACGCCTATGTCGGCAGTGCCGGTAATGGTTTGTCACAAAGGGTGGGCAGGCACCTATCGGTACCTTCCAAGCGGAGATGGCATGTCGACAGTCTCAACGCATCTTGTTGCGAGAGGTATGCAATGGTATGGAAGTCCGTAGGGCCATCGGAATGTGAACTCGGTCGTCTCTTGACGTCAGTCGGCGCTAAGCCTAGTCACTCCGGATTCGGTTCTTCAGACTGTCGGTGTCCGACACATCTTTTCTCTGTTGATGACGAATCCCTGAAAAAATTGCTCATGACAGCCAATGATGGCATCATAAGCCCCGAGAACACCATCATTCCCTGATGTTGAACGCAACCGATATTCCTAGCTAGAACCGTGTGAAACAGTACCATCCAGCATTCAATGAGCTATGGCCAGATTAGAAATATTTGCAAAGCCTTAATATACGGTGAAATGATTAACTGGACGTTTCATAATCTCATTTCCAAGGAGGACATTTCAGATGAAAATGAAAGGGGGAGAAAACCTATCCCGTACAGTCACGCCCGATGTGATCTCTAGTCTTGAGGCCGCCATCGGTAAAGAGAACGTGAACACCAGCGAAATGGAAAGACTTCTTTACAGCCATGATCTGGCACCTCTTCCAAAGGAGGCCGGTCTTGCTTTCAAGAACATACCTGACGTCGTCGTCAGGCCGAAGAGCGTCAAGGACATATCCAAAGTGGTCATGATCGCCCACAAGTACGGTGTGGCAATCACTCCCCGCGGAGCATCCACATGGGGACTGGGCGGATCTATGCCCGTCTTCGGAGGAATCTTGATCGACCTTTCCTCGGGAATGAACGAGATCATCGAGATCAACGAGAGGGATATGTACGTCAAGGTCGGCTCTGGCTGCACCTGGAAGAATGTATACGACGCCTGTGCCAAGAAGGGCCTGTTGCTCGGTTGCTATCCCAGCAGCTTCCCCAGCGCCACGATCGGCGGTTGGGTCTCCACCGGCGGTATCGGTATCGGCGGTTACAAGTACGGTGCAGCCCGCGACACCATACGTAACATGGAGGTCGTCCTTGCCGACGGAACAATCATATCCACTGGATATGACGCTCTATCTGACAACATGGCCGGTTACAACCTCAACCAGTTGTTCACCGGTGCTGAGGGTACCCTGGGCGTTATAGGCACAGTCACGATGAGGCTCTTCCCCATGGGCGTCATCAAGCCTTTGGCTTACGAGTTCAACAAACTTTCCCAGATGGGAGGCCCGATCAATGAGATCGTCAAGCACCCCAGTGTCAAGCCGATGCACATCGCATGGTCCGACGAGGTCCACTTCGCGAACCAGCGCAAGGCCGGTCTGCACACTCCTGATGTCAAGAACCTGTTCCTGGTCACCCTTCAGGGCGACGATGAGTTCATAGCACTGGAGGAGAAGGTCATCGATGAGATAGTCGAGGCCGCCGGTGGAAAGAAGATAAGCTACGAAATAGCATCCCACGAATGGGACGAGCGCTGCTACGAGTTCCGCGCCCGCCAGGTTGGTGTCGGAGCGATCCCCGCTGAGGTCGTCGTCCCCGTGGCTGACTGGGCCGATTTCGCTGAGGAGTGCTACAAGGGCTTCAAGGACCTGAAGATGGATTCCGGCGGCGTCATTGGTATGATCGCTGACCGCAGCACAGCCATGTTCATGCCTTACTATTTCATGAACAACGAGACCATCGTCGGCATGACCGGTTTCGCTTACAACACCTATATGGGTGATGTCGCTGAGAAATACGGCGGCCGTGCTCTCGGGATGGGCGTCTTCTTCGCCGCTAACCTCCCCAAGGTCAGGGATGCGGGGGCCTTCGAACTGATGAAGGACCTCAAGACCTGCATGGACTCCCGTGATGTGATGAACCCCGGTCACCTTGTGCACGGAAAGACACGTTTCGGTATCGCCTTGGGCAAGAACATGATGACCCTATCCTTCAAGATGTTGGAGACGGTCAAGAAGATCGCCCCCAAGGACAAGACCTTCGAGAAGAACATCGAACGCTTCAAGTTCGATGAGATGGAGCACAATAAGGAGAAGACCCGACAGGTCAAGCTCGAGTGATCACAAACCCCTTTTTACTTTTTTCAGGCGCGGTCGAACATGCCTAGCATGTCGGCGACCGAGCCCAGGACAGGGATGTCCTCCCCTGTCCTCAACCAATCTTCTTGATCATAGGTGCCGGTCAGCACCGCAATGAATCCCGCTCCAGAATCGCGGGCGCATTGATGGTCGTAGCTGTGGTCGCCTATGTAAAGGATATCTTCCGTCAAGACGCCCAGTATCTCAGCTACGTGCTTCATGGCCTGTGGCGAAGGTTTGGCATCCTTCTCCGGGTGATCGTCACGACACACCAGGACATCCAATAACTCGATTGCTCCGCATAGTGTCAGAACGTATTCAGCATACTCCCTGCTGCCCCTAGTCAGTACGCCAGTAAGATATCCCTGTTTCCTCAGAAGCATCAGCAGCTCCAATGCCCCCGGTACCGGTCTGGCCTCATCAGCGTTCTCCATCTCGAGGTCCTTAGCCCTGCCGTTGATCCTTCCTTCGAGCTCGTAGAGCTCATGCTTCCTTCCTTCGGCTACCAGGTAACTGACTCCACCCTCGATGTTGAATTTCGTGGAGCCGCTGCCGTCCAAAGCCTCTTCAGGGACGCCGATAGTCCTCATCTCCGCATACACCAGTTCGGTCATGCGACTGTAATCTATCCTGGTGTCCAACAGGGTGCCGTCCATATCGAATACCACGGCTTTGTATGAGATGACATCCAGGGTCATGGTCTGACCATAGGGTAAAAAGGATAAAAGGGTTGGTGAAGGGGTTTTGATTCAAGCCTGTTTGACGGACGACTCCATTGTGCCGTTGATGTATTTCTCGTACCCGACCAGGTCGAGCAGTCCGTGACCGGATAGGTTGAAGACGATGACCTTCTCTTCGTTGGTCTCCTTGGCCTTCAATGCCAGGTCTATGGCGCCCAGGATGGCGTGGGTGCTTTCCGGCGCGGGGATTATACCCTCGGCGCGGGCGAACATCATACCGGCCTTGAATGTCTCCATCTGGTCGTAAGATACCGCTTGAACGAAGTCCAGTTCCGCTGCCAGGCTCACCATGGGCGACATGCCGTGGTAGCGGAGTCCTCCGGCGTGTATGGGGCTAGGCATGAAATCATGACCCAAGGTGTGCATTTTCAGCAGAGGAGTCATCCCCGCAGAGTCGCCGAAATCGTACTCGTACTTGCCCTTGGTTATCGATGGCGTTGCAGACGGTTCAACGGCTATGAACTTGGTGTCGTTCTTGCCCTTGATCCTCTCCCCGATCATCGGGAAGGCGAAACCGGCGAAGTTGGAACCTCCTCCGACACAACCCACCATGTAGTCGGGCTCAGTGTCTATCATATCCAATTGCATCATGACCTCCTGACCGATGACGGTTTGATGAAGCATCACATGGTTCAGAACACTGCCCAGCGAGTAGTTGGTGTTCGGGTCCTTTACAGCCATCTCGATGGCTTCGGATATGGCTATGCCCAGAGATCCAGGTGTGTCAGGGTTTTCCTTCAGCATTTTCTTCCCGTATTCGGTCATCGGGCTGGGTGAAGCATGGACCTTTCCACCATAGGTCTGCATGACAGTACGGCGGTATGGTTTCTGGTCGAAGCTGATACGGACCATGAACACCGTACAATCCATGTCGAATATGCTGGTAGCCAAACAGAGCGCCGATCCCCATTGTCCTGCACCGGTCTCGGTGGTCAGGTTGGTGAAGCCGTCCTTCATGTTATAGTAGGCCTGAGGGATGGCGCTGTTGGTCTTGTGGCTTCCGACCGGGCTCAGGTCCTCCCGTTTGAAGTAGATCTTAGCGGGAGTCTTGAGCATCTCCTCCAACCTCTTCGCCCTCTGCAATGGTGAGGGGCGGTTGATCAGGATGTACTTCTCCCTAACTTCGTCAGGTATGTCTATGTAGCGATCGGTGCTCATCTCTTGCTTCAGTATTGAAGGGGGGAAGATGGCGAGGAGGTCCTCCGGTTTGGCGGGCTCCTTGGTGATCGGATTGAGAGGCGGGGGAACGGGTGCCGGCAGGTCTGCGGCGAGGTTGTACCATTTCTTGGGAATGTCATCGATTCCAAGAGTGACACGTAGGTCATTTACTTTGGACATATTTCCAAGAAAAGTGAGCATATATATGAACATATTGTTCATTGTTGCACACATTTATACATTATTAATGCCGATTCAACTCCACCCGGAAACCTTCTCCGCGCAGTATGACGTGAGTAACGTGATAGGAGAGTGCTCTCCCCAATTTCAACATCCTGTCCTCGCTGGCGATGTCCGTTGACATTGAGGAGGAGGCTGTACCATGCGCCATGCCATGCTGATGGAGGATAGCAGTCTTGGCGACACTAGAAACCGATTCCCCAAGACGAACCACCTCTTCAATGGACGGCTCTTTGAAGCCTATGGTCTTCCTGATGATCACATTCCTACCAATCAGTGTCGCCAGACTTCGATGCAACTCGGGGTTGCTCAAGAAATCGTCCTCACTTCCTTCGGGGTCGCAGTCCAATATGTAACTGCCGACCATATCCAGAGTCCTCTCGATCAGATCGGATAGTAAGGGCGACAAGGACAATTCAACATTCTTGCCCATGCGTTTCAGACCAATCAGTAGTTCCAGTAAATTCTCCGTCTCCATAATGGGAGAGTCAGCGTCTATAGACACGATGCTCACTCTCCGCTCTGATGCTATGATCAAAAGCTCTTCTATGGTCAAGTCCTGCGATCGATCAGGTGATCGGCACATCTCGTTATGGTCATCGAGGATCAACCGGAGACGGTTGCCTCGCCTATAGACATCCGCTATCCTCATATCATCGGCCTTTGTCAAGAACAGGGGACTTCTGCCAATTGTGGAATTTTCCTGGCAGTTCCTCTCCGCTACAACTCCATTTCTCGGTTATCAGTCTGTCAATCAGTGAAGAGTCGAAGCTCTCAAAGAGACTGGTGCATCTTTTTAGCCTTGGTGCAACATCCATACATTTGCTTACAGAGTCTCCCAATTCCACAGGTGAGAGTTTTAACGAATCGCAGACAACGACTATTTTTTTCTGCTCAAGTTTGGCCGCATGGACGATGGCTTCAGAACCAACTTTATTGAAAATCTTCCCCGGTATTACAGCATCAGCACCACATAGGAACAGATCCACCTTCCTCATCCATTCGAAGGCCATGCTGTCGGTGATTATCGTCGTGCTTATCTTGCGTCCGGCGAGTGCCTCAGCGAACATGACGCCTTCTCCCATCGGTAGTGATTCGGTGACCACCACTTTTAGATCGACCACCTTTGACAGTGCCGTTAAACACTCCAGGACCGTGGAAGAATAGGAGTTCACCATGATGGTGCTGGGTTTGAATTCATTCAAGAAGGTCTTGCTGATAAGTTCCTCGGACTCGGTGTGGTACTTGTGCAGTTCATCGAATTTCTTCATTAAGATATTCTGAAAACCATCCTCTTCGAGATTCAACAGGATCATATTGGCTATGTTGTAAAGAGGGGCCATCCTACTCTTGGCTTCAAGCAGACCCAGGGCCAGCTCTTTCCACCTTTCCTTCGACATCTTTCCACTTTTTGCCATTGAGACGATTTCATCGAGGACAAACTCAACGATGGTGAATGCCGAACCATCGTTTTTACGAACTTTGTCCAAGAGCTTCGCGACCTCGTCCTTCATGATTGTTAAACCGCCTTCCTGGGTATAAAAAATTGTTTAAGGAGTCAGGTGAGGGTAGTAGGCCCCCTTCTGTTTCAAGCGACATTCAACTACGCACCCTACCCGCCGGTCCTTGGGCCATCATCCCGGCTGTTCGGGCTTGCTCCGGTGGGGAGTCGCCGTTT
>SKHQ01000093.1 GCA_007116915.1 Candidatus Methanomethylophilaceae archaeon | reverse complement strand
GCCACCCTCGGGACACTGACCCGGTCGAGGGTTGTATGTTGGGCCTCGGGGTTGCCTTGAGGTAATGGCGCGAACGATCGTCGCTGCTACAACAGGGACCAAACGAGGCTCTGTACGTCCGCGTCACCGGGGGAATCATAGGTTCATCCCCGCTTGCTTCACGGACATGATGTACACCCGTCAGCGCTTATTTAAACAATACCGTCCCACAAAGGCAAAGAATATCATCCCTCCCGGCGATAGACCTATGATGGAAGAGAACGGACCGCGACTGGTCAGCCTGGAGAAGGAAATGGTGGCCAAAGCGAAGGAGCTGGTGGACTCCGTTTTCATCGGTCAGACGCCGATGGAGAGGCTAAGTCTCCGCTTCTATTCACGCAAGGGACGTCTGAGCTACCGGATTTTCTCCTGGCTGTCAGGAGTGGATCTTTTGGATTTCTGGGTGGTGATTTCCGATGATGGTTCAGTCTCCGGTATCAGCGGCCTATATTCTGTCCGCAAGGACCGCGATGAGGCATTGTGGCTGGGTTGGTATGCGGTACGTTCGTCGGAAAGGGGCAAGGGATTGGGTACCGCACTCTTGGGCAAAGCCATAGAAGAGGCCCGATCCAGAGGTGCGATGTTCCTGCGGTTATACACCAGCGATAGCGAGCTCATTGATGGCGGTGAGGAGGCTCAGATGATCTATGAGAAACATGGCCTTAGAATCAAGAGTCAAAAAAGCATAATCGGTGGATTAATGATCGATGAGAAAGGCCCTCGTCTGATAAGGGTGAATAAGATCATCCGCGAAAAGTCATTTGAACGATAACATCGGACATAATAATCGATATCATTATTAGTCCAGAAGTATAAATCACAGCATCCATGTTGGACCATATGTTCTCCCCCCGTTCGATAGCCGTGGTGGGAGCATCCCGAGATAAGAGGAAGGTCGGGAGCATGCTGCTCAGCAACCTCCTTGCCTCCGGTTACGAAGGACGGCTAATCGTCGTTAATCCCGGCGCCCCCCAGGTCATGGGAGTGCCCTCTGTATCATCTTTAATTGAGATAGACGGGGAAATAGACCTGGTCATAATAGCCGTCCCATCCAACATTGTCAAATCAGTACTCCTCGATGCTGAGGCTAAAGGGGTCAAGACAACAGTGGTGATCAGCGCTGGCTTCAAGGAGGAAGGGGCCGAGGGCCGTCTGCTGGAGGACGAACTTTCAGAGATAATCAAACGTTCAGGGATGAGGGCGGTCGGTCCCAACTGTTTTGGGATAATGGACTCCCGGACGAAGATGAACGCCACCTTCACTACCTTATGGCCGGGAATAGGGAACATCGCTTTGATATCTCAGTCCGGAGCGGTCGGCTCGACAGTTCTTGATTGGCTCATCAAGATGAGGATGGGACTATCCCGTTTCGCCTCTTTGGGGAATAAGATGGATGTTGATGAGGCGGACATGCTCACCATGCTTGCCGACGAACCTTCCACCAAGGTGATAGGAGCATACATCGAAGGACTGGAGTGCGGTCAGCGGTTCATAGAGGCCGCCGCTAAGGTAACCAAATACAAACCGGTGATAGTCATGAAGTCAGGTCGGTCCGAGTCCGGTGCCCGGGCAGCATCCTCACACACTGGTTCGATAGCCGGTAGCGATTCCGTTTACGAGGCCGCCTTCACCAAGTCAAACGTGCTCAGGGCCGATGATCTGGACACATTCTTCGACGCCCTCAACATATTCTCACGCATGCCAGTCATATCAGACGATGGGATAGCGATAATCAGTAATGCTGGTGGACTCGGAGTGATGGCGGCCGATGCCTGTTCCGAGCAAGGGATAAGTCTAGCATCATTGGATAGGAGCACGGTGGAGGAGCTGGAGGAAAACATACCCAACATAGCCAACCCACGTAACCCTATCGACCTACGAGGCGATGCCAGCGCTGAGATGTTCGTCGAAGCTATGAGGATAGTATCCAATGATCCTGCCGTGAACGGGCTTGTACTGCTCTCTGCACCGGTGGACACCGTTGACCTCGACGCTGTTGCCGCGGCCGCAGTGGAATTCGTCGACGGTTCTATGCCTATAGCTTTATCTTTCCCGGGCGGTGAAGAGTGTGACAAAGCCTTGGAGAAGGTAAGGGCGGGCGGGTTGCCCGACTTCCCAACACCAGAGAGGGCGGTGGGGGCGATGGCGATGATGCTCCGTTACCGTCAAGGGCTGCAAAGGGAGCCATCACACACCCCTCCTGTGATAGATGTTGATTTCAAAGCTGCCCGAAAGGTAGTCGACGAGGTCTTGCTGACGGGACGGGACAGTCTATCGGAGGAGGAGGGTAAGAGGATACTCCAAGCCTATGGAATACCGGTTCCAGAGGAGGGGAAGGCTCAGACTTGTGCTGAAGCAGTGGATATGGCATCAAAGATCGGTTACCCTCTGGTCATGAAGATCATCTCATCGGATATCCATCATAAGACGGACATCGGCGGAGTGATTGTGGGCATCCGGGACGCAGAATCAGTGAAGGATTCATTCAATCTCCTCATGGAAAGGGCGCGCCGTTCATTCCCCGGAGCGAAGATAGACGGGGTTTCGGTGCAGGAGATGGTGAAGGGCGAGGAAGTGATCGTTTCGATGGTGCGGGATGAGACTTTCGGCCCGGTCCTCAGCTACGGTATGGGAGGTATTTTTGTGGAGATTCTCAAGGAGGTCAGTCAAAGGGTTCTACCGCTGAGTCTGCCGGAGGTCGATGATTTGATAAGGTCGAACAAGGCATATCAATTGCTCAGTGGTGCACGAGGTCGGTCACCGGGGGACATCGCATCCCTGACCGACATAATGGTGAGGGTGGCGAGGATAGCCACCGACATCGATGAGATCGAGGAATTGGAGATAAACCCGGTTATGGTCGGTCCGATAAATGAGGGAAGCTGGGCTGTTGATGCTCTGGTGACCCTGAGGAGGCTGGAAAGATGAAAAAGATATATCTGGTGTCAGTCGGTGAAAGGTCTGGTAAGACTCTGGTCTCCCTGGGTTTGGCGCGTAACTATCCGGGAAAGGTACGGTTCTTCAAACCGTTCCGGGAAAATCTGGTGAACACCCTAAAGGGTCTTGTCGACCAGGACGCCTTCCTTATGGCCGAGGTGCTGAAGATAGAAGATCTGGAAGCAATCTCGCCCCTATTCTATGACATATATGACCCTGTGAGTATGGAGGAGGTCATAAATGCGTTCGAGATCGCCTGTTCGGGGTCGGAATTGGCGATCATCGAGGGCGGCCGTGACCTGACCGCTGGGTTCACTCACTCATTGTCCCATATTGACATCGCCATGGCCTTGGATGCCACCATCGTTCTCGTTTCCTCCGATAATCCTCTCGCTATAGACAGCGTGTGCATGTTCGACCAACTGTGCAGACAGAAAGGAGCCCGGATATCGGGCGTGGTGTTGAACAATTGCGAGAAGAGTAAGGCCCGTGAGCTTCTGGAGGGTAAAGGCCTCATGGTGGCGGGAGAGATACCGAACATACCCGACCTCAAATCATTCAAGGTCTGGGAGGTCGTGGAGATGATGGAGGCCAAGGTCCTGGCTGGTTCTGGCGGTCTTGACCGAGACGTGAAAAACCTTCTCGTGGGGGCGATGAACCCTCAGACTGCCATTCGTTACATGCGCCGCAGCCATGCCAAGGCGGTGATCACCGGAGGGGACCGTACCGAGATCCAGATGGCGGCCTTGTCCACGGACACATCGTGCATAGTACTCACCGGAGGAATAAGGCCCTCCAAAACGGTCCTGTCAAAGGCTGAGGAGATAAATGTCCCTGTGCTACTGGTGGAGTTCGACACCTTGACAACGGCGGAGATGATCGAGCATTTGATAGCACGTATCGAGCCTAGGGACAAGAAGAAGCTGGATCAGATAACCAGGGCGGTACGGACCAAGGTCGATCTTGAGAGCCTGTGGTCCTAGTCCTCGATTATCCTCTCCGGTGCCCCGGCGAAGGCAACCAGCGCATAGGCCTCCATGAAATGAAGGCTTCCCGGTATGACCAAAGTATGCAGAGGGCCGCCCACGTCCTTATCGAGGAGTTCCTTGGCGGTACCGGCGACTATCATCTCCTCTGGGGAGCCGATGCGAGCGGCGATGCATACCACAGTCTTATCGTCTATCAGGCCGCCCTCGTACATATCCTCCGCGGCCAGAAGCCATTCGATACCCTCCTTGGCGCTCATATATCGGCCCTCCTCCGCTCTGATATCAAGCAGGATCATCGAGTGGAGGCCGCGCTCCTTGTTATCCAAGATGTGGTCGTAGGGTGACCGTGGCAGGTAATCTCCCTCCCTGATGGGCAGCGTGACCGTCCTACCGAATTTGTATGGTTGCAGACCCATCGAACTGGGGCAGGATGAGAATATGGATATGCCGTGTATGAGCCGGGTCTTAACACCCTCTTCCTCCGCTCTTATGCGAATGTCCACATGGGTAGTGGCAGCCATGGTGTCGCCGGCAGTGACGAAAGCCACCTTCTTGCCCTTGGCAGCCTCGATGACCTCCTCCGTCTCCTCTACCTGCGTCCTGTCCAGAAGCACGATGTTTTTACCGATCAAAACCTCAAGGTCCTCCTTGGTCGCTCCCATAAGGTCGGAGGTGTAGAATTCAGCATAAACAATGTCGCAGGATCGAAGCTCGCTCAAGGCCTTAACTGTCATACCGTCGACGCCGCTCAAGCCCAGGCCTATGAAGAGAAGTTCACCATC
>SKHQ01000075.1 GCA_007116915.1 Candidatus Methanomethylophilaceae archaeon | reverse complement strand
CCATCATAGTCAAGACCTCGCCGCGGCTACCCGGTACGATGGCGACAATTGGGTTACTGACCATTACGTCAGAGACTTTTGTCATTAAGCGGCATCCTCCTTGGCTCTGACCACCATTACTGGACAGGATGCGTGGCGAACGACCTTCTCGGCCACACTACCCATCATCAGCTTGGAGAGGCCCCCTCTTCCCAGGGTTCCCATCACGATGAGGTCGAAGTCTTTGGATGCATCGATGATCTTCTTGACTGGAGATCCCTCGTCGATGTTCATTTCGACTTCGACCCCCATTTCTTCACCAATCTTCTTCACATACTCCACCGCTTCTTTACCCTCATCCTCGAGCAAAGAGTATATGCTCAAGGTTGTGGCGTCCATAGGCACGTTAACGAATGCAGTCTGATCTAGGATGTAGTAAGCGCTGACCTTGGCGTCCAGGGCCTTGGCCAGCATCAGACCCTTCTTGACGGCCTGTTTGGTGTATTCGCTACCGTCGGTGGGTATCATTATTTTTTTGAATGCCATTTTGCCCATCTCCTTCTCATCTTACGCAGACCATGCCCATACCGTTGCCAGAACGGAACAGCAGATCGCATGCCGGTTCGGTTCCCCGGCCTTTATAGACCACCAGGTTGGCGGACTTCCCTACAGAGAACGGTAACTCTGCATCAAGATTTAATAGCTTTCTCGATGAAATGAATGCGGCATCAATCGCCAGACGAGCGTCAGAACCTTGGGACCTCAACAACCTGGCCATCATCTCCATCTCCGCTCGCATGTCCCCATCGGCGTTCATGAAGTTGTCGGTCCCAATGCATAGTTCCATTCCCGCTGCAATCATCCGGGACAACGGTGGGGTCTTGCCCATGAACAGGTTGCTCCGGGGGCATATAACCGTTGGAATCCCCTCATCACCCACCCGGCGCATGTCATCATCAGTGGCCTCGCACATGTGAACAATGAATGCGGGCTCCAAGGAAAGGACCCTCTCGATGTCCTCCCTCCTTCCTTCCGATGCATGCAGGGCCAAGGGGATGTCCTTGCGATGGAGATGGTCTGCCAACGCGTCGAGGTCGGATTTATCCCAATCGGAAATGGATGAAATTCCAATGCCATGGGCTGTCGCGATTATCGAGGACAACTCCTCCTCATCGTAGCGGAGGTCCGAAGGCCGTCCCATGATCGTGGCGTGAGGAGGCGGTGATGATCCCGCCAACGCTTCCGCACCCTTCTTACCGCCTTCGCGGAAATCTATGAAATGCGATGTCCCCGTGGCCAACATCATACCGGTCGCGGTACGGATCGATGATCTGAGCATATCATCCGACATCGAAGCGAGTGCCCGGTGCTTGAGTCCATGAGGCGGGGCCACCAGACCTTCGAGGCTGAGGCTCAGGTCCAGTGAGACGGCGGCATCACCGACATGAGTGTGACAGTTGACGTAAGAGGGGACAACAATCCCCTCAATTACCGGACGTTCAGGAGGTAATCCGGATCCGGACTCAACAATGATTCCTCTGTCAATGCCCAGGTATCCTTCTTCAAATGTGGATCCTCTGAGTATCTGACCAGCGATATACATCACATAAAATCATATTACTTACGATTATATATATCTGGTACCAGTCACGAGAATCATATGGAAAAACTTTATGTCCTTCGTTTTTAATGGTCGTGACATGGAGCGCGATGAGAGGCTATACCAGTTGGCCATCAAACGTGTGGAGGAAAAGAGGAGTTTCTTCATTCATCTGGCAGCATATATTCTCGTCAACGGTCTGTTCTGGACCGTCTATTTTTGGAACGGCGGGGGCGGATTCCCCTGGCCTGCATTCATATCCTTCTTCTGGGGGATAGGTGTGGCGGCACACTTCATAGAGGCGTTCTTCGTCGTCGATGAATTCGACAGTGCCGTGGACAAGGAATACAAAAGGATGCTGGATAGGAAGAACGGCCGCTGAGAAAACGTTAAAATATCATTACTAGGTTTAACCGCTGAGGTTTCAAAATGGTAGTTAAGATAATAGAGGAAGAGTGCGTCGCCTGCGGCGCCTGCGCTGATGTCTGCCCAGAGGACGCCATAACCGTTGATGATGTCGCGGTCGTTGATGCTGACAAATGCATCGACTGCCTCGCCTGCATCGACGAGTGCCCCTCCGACGCTATCACCGAGTGATTCTGTCGCAGAAAACCATTTAAAAACCCCACTTCCCACTATTTTTCTATTATTGTGAGGTAGGCTTTATCTTATGCCCAATAGGGCTTCTTAACGAACTTGTAGGCGCTGTTAGCGGCGGTTGCCGCTTCGCCACAGGCGGTGACTATCTGACGGTACTTCCCCGGATAGATGACAACATCACCGCAACCGAAAACCCCGGGTCTTGACGTTTTCATATCGCTGTCGACACAGAGTAGTCCATCAGCATCCAATTCCAATCCCCATTCTTTCAGGTCCTCAAGGTCGGGGGTGGTGCCTATGTTGATGATGACGTAGTCGGCAGGCAGTTCAACGAGCTCCCCGCCGCAGTCCAGAGTGACCGATTCTACTTTTTCATCACCATTGATGGAAACAATGTTCGTTTCCAGAAATCGTCTCACACCGCTTCGGTCCAAAGCCTCAACGACACTCTCATCGGCACGGAAGCAGTCACGGCGATGCACAAGAGTGGTATCGGCCACGCTGTCAGCGATAATGGCCATTTCCAATGCGCTGTTACCGCCTCCGATCATGACGACGTGCTTATCCACAAGGCTGTCTTTTTCAGGAAGGACATAGTCGACGCCCCGCCGGTGTAGACATTCCTCGCCCGGGACTCCGAGCTTACGTGGTTTGAATAGCCCCATGCCTATGGCAACTATGACTGAACGGGAACGGAATTCTTCCTTCTCCCCCCTCACGATGAAACATTCCTCCCCCTGCTCTATGCGCATGGCGCGGAATGATTCCAATATCTCGCAACCCATGGATTCGGCGTGGGCCATCAGTCTCTCGGAGAGTTTCTTGGCCTGAATCTCTGCGAATCCAGGGTAATTATGTATGCCCTTGTCGGGGTAGAGTGATATTAGTTGACCACCAGCGGAGGCCGCATCAAGAATGAGTGTACTCATCTTCCTCGACCTGGTGTATATCCCTGCGGTGAGTCCCGCGGGGCCAGCGCCGATTATGATGATATCCCTAATCATTATTCGTCCAACCGATACAACATATAATAATTTTATCCGGTTGGCATAGGCACTTGCTCCAAGGATAACCGATACGCAGTTCGAACACCCGTAGTCAGGAAAAGATTATATCGCCCGCCCCCAATCGAATCTTGAGGATTGAACATGTTGTCAACCAAAATGGAGAAAGGCCTCAACGATCAGATGGTGGCGGAGACCTACTCCGCTTACCTGTATTGGTCGATGGCCGCCTATCTGCACGACCAGGACTATCCTGGTATGGGTCACTGGATGGAGTGTCAGGCCAAAGAGGAGCTTTCACACGCCGCCAAATTATTCGCATATATAACGGAAAGGGGATCCAAGGCCTGTATGGGTGCCATAGACGCCCCGCAGTCGGATTGGGACTCTCCCCTACATGTAATGGACAGCGTCCTGGACCATGAGAGGAAGGTCACCGGTATGATAAACGACCTGGTCAATATCGCCATGGATGAGAGGGACCATGCAACTCATCAGTTCCTCGCCTGGTTCGTGACCGAACAGGTGGAGGAGGAGAGCACAGTATCATCCATACTATCACGCATGAAGAAGATGGGCGACTATGTGCAGGGGCTGATAATGCTCGACAACGAGCTTGGGGCCCGTGTCCCGTTGTATGATATCATCCCGAAAAAATAATCTCCATCGTTTGAAACCACTTACCAATTTTTTCATGAACGATAATCCGTGTTTTCACAACCATGATATACTAAAGAACAGATAGTATAATCATGTCAGACCTGGCAACCAGCCTTGCCTTGGCTTTTGTGATTATAGGCATTCTGCTTCTGATAACCGAAGCAGTGAGTCCCGGGACCTTTTTGGTCGTTCCAGGGACCGTGCTCTTGATCCTAGGAGCCATAGGACTAGTCTTCCCCGAGATACTTTTGAGCTGGTGGTCCCCATTGATAGCCGGGTTAGTGATGATACCCACGACCATTCTCACAATAAAGTTCTATCAGAAGCTGGGAGCTCCAATTCCCCCTACTACGACTGTTTCAACATCCCTCATAGGACGGAATGGCACTGTTACGGTCAAAGTCATACCTGGTAACTTAAGAGGGAAGGTAAGGGTGGGTAGCGATACCTGGAGCGCCACATCCCAGACTGAGATCGAGGTCGGAACCAAAGTCAATATCGTGGGTAGTGAAGGCGTCCACGTCAAGGTGGAACCGCTTATAGAGGAGGATAATTAAAATGGTAGCAGCAATAATAGGCCTGGTCATATTCATTATACTGGCTGTACTTATCATACTGATAAGCGGTGTGAAGATCGTGCAGCCTTATGAACAGGCCATATACATGAGGTTAGGGAAATACATAAAGACATTGGATCAGGGTTTCAACGTCGTCACGCCGTTGATAAACGAGGTCGTCAAGCTCGACCTCAGGACCCAGGTCCTGGACGTCCCCCGGCAGGAAGTCATAACCAAGGACAACTCGCCGGTCTTCGTGGACGCCATCATCTACATCAAGGTGATCGACCCCGTAAAGTCGTTCTTCGAGGTCACGAACTACCGTACTGCAACACTGTACCTCGCCCAGACGACCCTGAGGTCCGT
>SKHQ01000055.1 GCA_007116915.1 Candidatus Methanomethylophilaceae archaeon | reverse complement strand
TCATAATCGCGGCGGCGACTGTCACGGTCATCGCATCGGAGAGGGACATGGAGTACGCGACGATGAAGAGCCTGGGCATGAACCGTAAGGAGATCGCCAAACCCATACTCCTGGAGATGGGTGTGCTCACCGCGGGAGCGGTGGCGGTGTCGTTGCCGGTGGCCTATGTGTTCGGCATCTACATCGGAGACCTGTACGGACGAACCAGCATGTACTTCCCCATCTCCCTGAGCATGGAGGCTATAGTCTTCACGGTCATCCTCGGTGTGGTTTTCACCATGGCCGCATCCATAGTGCCCATTCGCCACGCTTGGAATGTGGATGTGGAGAGGATGATACGTGAGAGGACATCAGGGTGAGCAATCACTCTAAACCATTTTTATATCTCTTTCCCCCATAAACCCTAGACCATGGGGAAGGACGGGGATTTCACATTCATTCATTGCGCTGACCTTCATCTTGACAGTCAGTTCAAGGGTCTGGCGATAAAAGACGACCACTGGGCCAAGGAGATGAGGGAGTCCACGTTCATCGCTTTGGAACGTATGGTAGATATAGCCAGGTCCAAGAATGTGGACCTGGTTGTTCTTGCCGGTGACATTTTCGATTCCGATGAACGTAGTGTAAGGGCTCAATTCCGTTTCCGCGATGCAATGTCCAGATTGGGTGAGGAAAACATCCCTTG
This sequence comes from Candidatus Methanomethylophilaceae archaeon, assembly GCA_007116915.1. GTDB lineage: Archaea > Thermoplasmatota > Thermoplasmata > Methanomassiliicoccales > Methanomethylophilaceae > PWHV01. The sequence continues at coordinate 4,119 of SKHQ01000055.1, read as the reverse complement.
TTTCATAGCCTGTGGCAACCATGACCCTCTGGAGGATTGGAAGGATTCGGTGCGTCTCCCGGAGAACGTCCATCGGTTCAGCGCCGCAGGGGATGCGGTGAAAATCCGTAAGAACGGTAAGGAATTGGCCCATGTGGCAGGTATCAGTTATCCCGTAAGGGATGTCCGTGAGGACCTCAGCCCATACCTCTCCCCGGATGATGAACTGTTCAGCATCGCAGTTCTGCACTGCAATGTAGGGAATGATGACCACGCTCCCTATTCCCCCACCACCAAGGAGATCCTGCTACAGCGAGGATTCGACTATTATGCTCTGGGCCATGTACATGGCCGAGGGATATTGAATGAGAGGCCGCACATCGTGTATCCGGGCAACACGCAAGGCCGTCACGTCAACGAAAGGGATGTCAAAGGTTGTTACCTGGTTACGGTGAGAGGAGGTGCGGTCAGCACCATGGACTTCATACCTTTGTCCCCTTTCATATGGGGAAGGTACGAGGTCGACATCACCGGGCATACCTCACTGGACAGCCTTATCGACACCAATGACCTGTCTCAAGCGGGCAACATCCTGGAGTTGGAGTTCGTAGGCCGCGGGCCTTTGGATTCCGAACTGCGGGATCATGAGAAGGCGGAGGATTTGGCTTCCCTCATATGCTCACGCTCCGGAGCCCGATTAGCACGTTTCAAGGTCAAGACCCGGCCGGAGTTGGACTTAGAGTCCCTCCGCCAAGGGAAGGACCTGTTGGCATCCATCCTACGCACCGCCGAAGGGCGAGAAGTCAATGATACTAGAGCGGAACTAAAAGCGCTACCGGGCGCTTTGCGGTTCAAACGATGGATCGACGCCATCGAGGACGATGAACTCAGTGAGATTGTTGAAGAAGCCTCCCTGCTGCTCGCCGATAGGTTGCTGGAGGACCGCGGATGAGGATCAAGGCACTCAAGGTCGACAAATTCGCGGCCATAGACGGCCTGGAGATGGACGTCCCCAAGGGATTGGTGGTCATCAGCGGTGACAATGAGAGCGGTAAGAGCTCATTGATGGATTTCATGAGGACGGGGTTGTTCGCATCGACTTCGAAAAAGAGATACCCTGTCCCGAGCAACGATGACCGCGGGTACCTTACGGTGGAGACGCAGGACGGCCTCGTTATGACCATCGACCGCAAAGGCCGTAAACTGCAGAACCGCGACAGCGGACCGCTTCCCGCGGATCTGTTCAACGAAATGCAGCTCAAGACCTACGAGGGCATATTCGCCATCGGCCTCAAGGACCTCGAGGATCGCGATGCATTGAGTACCGAGAGGACAAGGGGGAGGATGGGCATTCCTACCGGAGTCCGTAACCTCTCAGCAGTGTTCACGGAGTTGGAGAAGGCCTGCGACGAGATCATGGGGCAGAGGGCGGGGTCCAGCAAAGAAGCCGAGAAACTCCTCTCCGACATACGTGATCTAGAGAAGCAGATAACCGAGCTCAATGACGAGATCTCACGTTTCGATTCATTGGTCAAAGAGAGGGATGAACGAAACTCTGAACTCGAAGACATCAAAAACACACAGAGTGCTGAGTGGGAAAGGCTATCTTGGCTGAGGACGGTCAATTCACAACGAGACAATTGGCTGCGGATGATGGACTGCGATACAGTGATAGCCGCCAAGGAACACGCCGACTCCTTCCCATTGGACGGTAACGAGAGGTTGTCATCGTTGCGCAGTCGCAGCGAGGGCCTGATGGATGATTTAAGGACGCTCCGCCAGCACAAAGGATCGGTGGAGATACAGTTGGAACGACTGGTCATCGACACTGCCATTCTGGATGAAAGCGAGGAGATCAAGGACCTCAGCGCCCAGGTGCCGTTGCGGGCGAGGACGCTGGAAGATATCAGCCGTCTGCAGGCGGCCATACGTTCCAAGGAGGAGACTTTGCGCAAGGAGAGGCAGCGTCTTGACTGGAACGATGAGAGCATTATGTCTGCTGACGTGTCCCTGTCCTTGATTGATTCCTCCATAAGGACCGAGGAACGCATCAACGACCTCAGGGGCCGATTGCGGCTGGCCGAGGACCGTCATCGAGGGCTGGAAGCCTCCATATCCGATGCAGAGGTTGTTGAGCCGGTGGATCTTGTCCCCTTCGAGGATGGCCGACCCGCACTGCGGAAGGCTCAATCATTGCTGCGGGAACTTGAACTGGCACGTTCGCGTGGCGACCCGTTGCCATTCTCTCTGGTTTACATCTCATTAGGATTGTTGATCCCCATCGTTGTAAGCGGAGCATTCCTTGCCGGTCTGTTCAATGAGTTGTTACTAGCTATCGCCATTTTAGCCCCATCACCTGTCTTACTGGCCATTGGTTTGAAGAAGAGATCGGAGGAAACGACCAAGGTGTCGGAAAATAACATCTCGATAGAAGAGATGGAGAAGTCCTTGGAAGCCCTCATCCCCACGGACCTGGATAACGACTGGAACGGCATCAGGGCCTGGGAGGACAGGGAGGCTGAAAGACGTGATGAGATGCAGAAGACCCAGACTTTGTCACGCATACATCAGGAAAATCTGACTCGTCTCGAGAAGGATAGAACAAGATTGGCGGAGATGGCGGAAGAGATTGAATCCCTGAATGAATCCCTAGGCAATACGGAGGAGGAGTGGGAGATTCTCCTCAGAGAAAAAGGATGGCCCCATAGGGAGGAGCCGGAGTTGGTACGGGAGACCATCCGCATCGTCTCCAGCGTCCGTTCACTCAGTGGTGAGATCGCCGCTATGCAGGATGAGTTGGTCGTGAAGACCGGTGCCGTGGAAAATCTGGACAACAGGATGGCCGCCCTGATGGAAAAACTCGCTGTTGATTCCGCAGAGTTCAACCATGCCGCCTACCGTCTTGATGAGGCGCTGCGCGAAAGTACCGATTCCCGTGTCAGGTCCGATGGGTTCCAAGAGAGGCTGATCGAGATGAATGGGGCGATAGCCGACCTGGAGGACAGAATCTCCTCAACCGGCGCTGACATCGCTGAACTTCTGAAACCGTACGGTGATGAACAATCTTTCCTTTCAGCAGCGGAGGATCGGCGGCAACTCCTAGAGGCGCGGCGGGAGAGGGAGGTACTTCGCTCCACACTGATGTCCTCGGCAGGGAACCCCGATGCCTACGAGAGGTTGCTGAGAACGATGGCGGAAATGGACCGCAACGAGGCCGAGGAGGAGATTTCCTCCTTGGAGGACATCCTGGAGAACCTGACGGAAGAAAGGGACAGGATGCAACGCGATCTCGGTGGCAAAGATGAAACCATCGCATCGATGAGCACTGGTGACCTTCTCTCACGTAAAAGACAGGAATTATCCGAGGCCGAAGCATCGATGGGCGATATAATCAGAAGATGGTCCATGTTCCAGATGGCACGCAGGATACTCGAGGAGGCGACAGCGGAATTCGAGAAGGAGAAGCAGCCGGAGGTCGTAAGGAGGGCCGAGAGGCATCTGAGGACCATGACCGGTCGCGACTACACTTTGATGACCGATCTAGGGAGGGGCACTATCATGGTGTTGGACCAGGACCTCCGTAAGGAGGAGGATATGTGGTCCAGCGGACTGGGGGACCAGGTCAACCTATCATTGAGATTGGCCTTGGCACGTGCCATGGGCAATCCTGAGCCCCTGCCGATCATATTGGATGACGTCCTCGTGCGTTTTGACCCCACCCGACGGTTGGGGGCGGCGAAGGCCATAGCCGAGGTGGCAGCGGAGCAGCAGGTGCTCTTCTTCACATGCGACCCCGCCGTGGGAGACTCATTCCGCCGCATCGGAGCCGATGCTACATACCTGCGTCTGCAGTCCGGAAGCTTACTTCCCGAAGGTGGAGAAGAGGTCTTAGGATGATATCTACCAAAGAACTTGTAGTAAAATCATGTTTTTTGACCAGCTTAAGGCCGTTTAAATAGGCATTTGAGCAAAAGTTATATATCCGGTCTGTACAATCGGCATGTTAACGGGAATGACAACCCGATTCACTAATCATCAGAATCACTATCATCTGACACTCAGATATAATGAAGGAATAAAAATGGCCGGTAGGCGACGAAAGCCTGCCGGACAATGAGTACATAGGAAAGCGGAAGGCAG
>SKHQ01000068.1 GCA_007116915.1 Candidatus Methanomethylophilaceae archaeon | reverse complement strand
ATCGGTGAGGGACTCGGATTCGGTGACCGCACCATATTCGAAGCCTTTGGCATCGAGGTTCAGGGCGGAGCCGGTAACCCATACGCCAATGGGGGAGTCGTTATGACCGCTTTCCTTGCGGATCAGATCGACTTCGGATATCTGGGAGCGCCGCCAGCTATTCTTAGGACTGTCAACGCACTCGCGTGATTGTCGGAACTAAGAAACCAAACCCTTTTTTATCATTTCCTTCTTTGAATGTTTGAGTTCCATAGCGTCGGGGGAAGTTTGCTGAGATACGATCCGGAGAGCAGGTTGCATCGATTCGTTCGTTCACTGGTAATCACTGTAACTTCGTTGACGTTGCTCGTTTTAACATGGTGGGTCGGCGCCATTACTTTGGATATAACATTCCTGCCTACGCCCCTACGGGTGTATGAGGCATTCTGGCGACTCATAGATGTGGGCGATCTCGCTACAGGTCTTAGACTTCAGGACCATATTGTTGCCAGTCTTAGGAGGTTCGTAGGCGGATTCCTTATCGCTTTCGTCGTAGCCGTGCCGTTGGGATTGATGATGGGATACTCTCGAACGACTGAGGAGTTCAGCAACCCGATCATAGAAGTATTGAGGCCCATAGCGCCGATGGCTTGGGCACCTCTCTTCATACTTGCCTTGGGAGTCGTCACCGGTCCGATGATGGTGGTCTTCATCGGTGTTTTCTTCCCGCTACTTTCAAACACCGTGTTCGGTGTCAAGAAGATCGATTCATACATGATAGATGCCGCCAGGACCTTGGGGGCGAGCAACCTGCAGACATTCTACAAAGTAATGTTGCCCTGCACAGTCCCCTACATAATGAACGGGGTCAAGATTGGTCTCGGCATAGGTTGGATGTGCATAGTGGCCGCCGAGATGATAATGGCCCAGGGAGGAGGGGTGGGATACTTCATCCTCAACAATGCGGAACAGGTGGGCAACTGGCCTAACGTGTTCGTAGGATTGATTATCGTCTCATTCCTGGGCATAATAACCACAGGTATTGCGGAGCGCGCCCACAGGGTGATAATTTCAAGGATGGGCATGGAATGACCGAGCATTTGGAGATAAAAGGGCTTAAGAAGGTCTTCAAGACCGATGATGATGAGGTTGTTGCAATAGAGGACTTCTCATTGACCGTCAAGAAGGGCGAGCTGATCAGCCTTCTTGGCCCCTCCGGATGCGGTAAGACCACCATACTCAGATTGATAGCGGGGCTCATCGAGTCGTCCGGCGGTGAGGTGCTCGTGGCCGGCAACTCAGTCAGCGGCCCCGGCTCCGATCGCGGGATGGTATTCCAGGAGTTCGCACTGTTTCCTTGGAGATCGGTACGCAAGAACATCGAATTCGGCCTTGAGCTCTCCGGAATCCCCAAGGCGGAGCGTCACACCCGGGCGAATGAGTACCTTGAGATGGTCGGTCTCGAGAGGTTTGCCAACTCCCGGATCCATGAGCTGTCAGGAGGTATGAAACAGAGGGTCGGCATCGCCCGTGCTCTCGCCAATGACCCTGAAGTCCTGCTGATGGACGAGCCTTTCGGTGCCCTCGATGCACAAACCCGTAACATAATGCAGAAGGAGCTTCTGAAGATCATTGAGAAAACGGACAAGACCATCCTCTTCGTCACCCACTCCGTGGATGAGGCGGTGTTCCTGTCCGACCGCATCGTCGTACTCACCAAGCGTCCGGCGACCATCAAGGAGATAATCGATGTTCCTTGGCCGCGTCCGAGGGACCGTGCATCGCCCGATGTAACCGCGATGCGTAAGCGTATACTCGACGAATTGGAAAAAGAGAACGTGATGATCGGTTAGATCTCGTCCTTTACCTTCTCGATGGCGCGGATGATGCTGTTACCGGGTATGACGACTGACACCGGTATGGTGAGGATCTTCTCCACCGTTGGTGCGATTATTGGGGCGCATACCACCGCCAACGCACCATCCCTCTCCGCCTGGACAGAGGCAACGATAGCATCCTCCATCGTCGAGGCGGGATACTCTTTGATAGTGATCGGCTCATCGCCGACACGTATGATGCGCTCCTCGATGGATTGCAGGACGGGTCGGGACGCTATCACTGCGACGAAATGACCTCCTGGCGTGTCGGACAGCTTCCGAACCGCCTTGATGATCTGCCTCACGGTGCGTAGGTTGGGCTCACGCTGCTCCTCGAGTATCTTGTACATCGTCGAAGGTGACAGCTCTGCCCGTTGGCAGAACTCGTTGACGCTCATGTTCAGATCTTCAGCGAGGATCTTCCGCAACGCCTCCTGGAAACCGCCCTCCTTACGGAGCATCCCCGCCGCCAGTTCATTTACCAACGACATCAGAGACCTCGGGCGTAGGTGGCGGCTTCCGCACCAGCGATACCGCCCTCGCCCACGGCCTTGGGGACCTGCCAAGGCTTTCCGGTTATGTCACCACAGGCGTAGATGCCATCCACGCCCACTGAGCATTTCCGGTCCACCTTTATGGTGCCTTCGGGGTCGGGCATCACGCCCAGATCCATGGCCATATCGGTGGTGGAACGGGCGCCCAACTCTATGAACACCCCGTTGACCTCCAATGACTTGCCGTTCGCCAGGATCAGCGAGCTCACCTTCTCTTTACCGCCGATCTCCGTTGGTTCAGCAGTTACCAGTTCGGCACCTGCCGCCAGGGCTTTATCGCGGAGGTTGTCCGATGCCTCCATCTCCTTGGCCACCCAATACACATGGCTGGCATAGTGGGTCATCAGCTCAGCGGAAATGGCCGCCTCGCTGCCAGTACCAACTATTGCCACGGGGACGTTCTTATAGAAATTACAGTCGCAGGATGAACAATAGCTCACACCCTTGCCGAACAGTTCCTTCTCGCCGGGTATCTTCAGTTTCTTACGTGATATCCCGGAAGCGAAGACCAGTGCCTTGGCGGTGAACTCCTTGCCGGAGTCGCTGACGACTTTGAAACCCGCATCCCCCTTTGCCAGTTCGATGACATCCTCCTCCATGAGTTCAGCACCGAATGAGGATGCCTGCTCCATACCGATGGCTAGCATCTCCTTTCCCTCAACGCGGCGTACTCCGAAGTAGTTCTCCACTTCCGCCCAATAGAGAGCGCTGTCCTCATGCTTACCCAACACCAGAGTCTTGGCCTTCTTACGGGAAGCGGCGATCGCCGCTTGGAGGCCAGCAGCGCCCATGCCCACGATCACCACATCATAGTTCAAGATAACACCTTCACAGCTTGGACATAAGGTATTTTTTGATGTCGTCCTTCGGCCTTACACCCACCAAAGGCTCCTGCATCACACCGTTCTTGAACACCAGCATGGTCGGGATGGCGGATATGTTGAACCGGTGGGAGATACCAGGGTTCTCATCGACGTTCAGCTTGCCTATGGCCACTTTGCCGGACAACTCCTCAGAAAGCTCATCCAATATGGGAGCCAGCATCAGACATGGTTTGCACCACTGTGCCCAGCAGTCAACCAATATCAGCGGGTTGTTCTCGATAAAATTGTCGAAATCATTGTCGGTGAGAGTCGTTATGTTACCAGACATTATATTGTCCTCCTATGGTCCAAACGTTAACTTGGAGTACAAAACGATGGAAAAGGCGGGATAAATAGCTTTCACAGAAACAGTTTAATAAGCGCATGTCTCCCGAAGCGCTACGATATTAAATCCATTCGCTCATATCAAAGAAGGGAATGCTAATGCGTGAAAATGCCACTGCGCTCATAGGTATGAGGGTCTACACCCCCAAAGGCACACTACTGGGCGAGGTGAGCAACCTGGTCCTTGATCTGAAAGAGAAACGGGTGAACGGCCTTTTCCTAGACTATACGAACCCTGACCTGGTGGAGAATTCTATGGCCGTCAACATCCCCTACCGTTGGGTGCAGGCGATGGACGACGTCATAATCCTCAGAACATTCCCGGAGTGGGTATCCGCAGACTCACGGAAATCAGCGCTATAGGTCCTTGCAGGGCCCGTCCAGCTCCGGGTGGCTGCCCAAGGAAGCCACTAGGAGGTCCAAATCCTGACCGCAGAGATCGGATAGTTCCAGATGCAACATCTCTATGCGTTCCGCACCGCGGTAGCGGCAGCGGGAGATGAGTTTCTCGACGGTGGCGCGGCAAGGTACCAGACGGTTGTCAGATGTGAGGTTGTCGGCATGGGCTACAACCTTCTGCTCAAGAGTGCGAGGGAAGTAGTCGCCCGGTGGCAGGTCCATCTCCTGAGCCTCCTCAGCGTCTATTCCTGCTCCGATGTGACGGCGGATGATCTCGACCAACTCCTCGGACAAACCGATGTCGGCGGCCATCTCAGCGCCGATCACCGCGTGTCTCATCCCCATGTCCCGACAACGTCCGAGATCATGAAGCATCGCTCCGCTGGAGACCAGTCCGCGGTCGGCACCACAGAGGTCGGCGATACCCACTGCCAACGTTCTAACGGTGCAACAATGTACGATCACCCTCTCCGGGCAGCCGGCTTCCCGCAGAATGCGGAGGCACTCCCCTTCATTTGGATGAGTCGATGACCGTTTTTCCTCTCTCATTGGGAATCACCTTCATTTTTCCGCCGCGCTCCTCATAAAGCGACCGCCCCTCGGTGAGACGGTCCATGAATATTGCCAGGGCGGCGATCTCTGAGTGGGGCTGATTGCCCACGGAGACGTTCACTGTGGCGAGTTGGTATACCTCGGGAGGGACCTTCTCAGCCCCCACGACCACAAGCAGGTCCTCACCCTGAAGCAGCGGCACCGCCTCATCGACGCGCATGCCGTACATCGTGAGATGGGCTATCTTGCCGTCGAAATCACGCATGACTTTTCGCCACTGGACACCGGTCTCGAT
>SKHQ01000024.1 GCA_007116915.1 Candidatus Methanomethylophilaceae archaeon | reverse complement strand
CCGAGTCGGATCCATACAGAATATACAACCGTCAGGATCTAGAGAACGTTTCCAATGAGTTGGACGCCCACTATAGGATGATGCGGGATATCAACCTGTCCGACTCGGAATGGTCGCCTCTCGGTACGGTTTCATCACAATTCACCGGCTCGTTGATAGGGGTGGGCAAGAAGATAATCAACATGGAGATAAGGGCCTCAGGTAATGAGATCGGCCTGTTCGCCGTCATCGGTCCCGGGGCCTCGATCACCAATCTGATCATCGAGGATGCCTATGTAGAGGGCGGCAATAGAGTAGGGATATTATCAGGATTGAACTATGGGGATGTATCAAATTGTTTGGCTTCAGGTGAGGTAAGCGGTACTGATTTCATTGGCGGACTGATAGGACAGAATTGGGGTACAATAACCGACTCACGCTCAAGCGGAATTCTGGAAGGAAGAAATAATATTGGCGGACTAGCTGGCAGGAACACGGCCGATGCGACTATAGCCGGTTCAAGGTCTAGCATGGAAGTCATTGGAAATCAGCGTGTAGGTGGATTGGTAGGGGATAATTTAGGAGACATTATTTCTTCAAGAGCTACCGGCGATATATCTGCCACAGGCGCACGTTGTGGAGGACTTACCGGGCATAATTGGCCTTCAGGCTCAATTTCAAACTCTTACTATAACGGAGATGTGACTTCAACCACTTCTTTCGTGGGAGGATTGACGGGATCGAATGAGGGCTCTATACTCAATTCTCGATCCAGTGGTTCAGTTCTTGGTACTCAAAGAGTTGGAGGATTATCAGGGGTCAATTTGAACGGTGCGTTGATAACCGATTCTTTCTCCACTTCCAGCGTTGATGGTGCAGGTACTATGGTCGGGGGTCTTGTGGGTGAGAATAACGGAGGGTCAATCGATTCATCATATGCGACTGGATCTGTCATAAGTACATCTGCAGGAGCAGGCGGGCTCGTTGGGCACAATATAAATTCTGGCAGTATAAACAACTCACACGCTCTTGGAGATGTGTCTGCGCACGGTGAGGTCGGAGGGCTTGTGGGTCGTATCGCCGGGTCCAGCATGATAATCAACAGTTATGCTATCGGCCCGATTACAAGTTCCGCTGCAAATGCGGGTGGGCTTGTAGGATTAAATACAGAGAGCCGTATAGAATTCTCTTATGCTATGGGATCTGTTACAAGCACCGCCAATCAAGCCGGTGGCCTAATTGGCAGGTCTAACGGAGGTTCAATCATATCATCATACTCTTCAGGAGCCATTGAAGGGGACAGGGTGATAGGGGGACTCATCGGATTATCTCAAAACAATGCCATAATTTCAGACTCCCATTCTACAAGTTCTGTTTCAGGCTCAAGTGAAGTAGGCGGTCTGGTCGGCCGTAGTGATTCAAGCACCTTCGAGAACTGTTACGCAACTGGTGAGGTTGTTTCCGGAGGAAATTACGCTGGAGGCCTCATTGCAAACCATCGTACTGGCACGATAGTCATTGAATGCTACGCCACTGGAGAGGTATCGGGTAGGGATTATGTAGGCGGACTAATAGGAAGGTTACAGGATGGCAGCGTCTCACTTTCTTATGCGACGGGCAATGGATTCAGCAGCAGGAATCATGCTGGTGGCCTTGTAGGCGAGAATCAAGGAAGTGTAACCGATTGTTATGCTCAAGGTTCCTTTGTTGGCACGAGCCGGGTCGGTGGTTTGATAGGAACGATGACTGCAGGAAGCACTTTAGTAACCAGTTATTCCACAGGGACCGCTACCGCAGGCAACAATGTAGGCGGCCTCGTGGGAAACAACCAGGGAACGGTCAGTCTCTGCCATTGGGACACTCAGACTTCAGGAACGAATACTGGAATCGGCTCAGGAACAAACTCCGGCGCCAGCGGTCAGACTACGAATCAGATGCGTCAAGAGGTCACATTCACATCATGGGATTTCCCCGGAATATGGACGATAAACGAGGGAGTCGACTATCCCCGACACGCATGGGAATGAACATTTCATTCCAGGACAGCGAAAAGTATACTAACAGCGACCGTTATCGAAGGAAAAGAGGTTCATTTTGGAATCTCGGAGAGAAGAATATAGATGTCCAATTGGCGTGACGAACTCAACCGTTCCGCAGTCATGAGCAGGCTAATGGGCCCCGCCCGTTATCAGGCCGTAAGGAGCGCTCTGCGCATGCCGGAGACCTATCCTTCGATGCGTCGGTATTTCATAAACACGGTTTTCGACTCCACATTCGTTGTTCTAGGAGTCATAATCGGTACGGCGCTGGTGACCGACCCCGTTGACCGAATGGTCGTACTGACGATAATCACCAGCTGTCTGGCGTTGACGATGTCCACCGCAGTTGCGGTTTACGAGGCGGAAAGGTTGGAGCAACGCATCCGCATAATGGAGATCGAACGCGCCATGCTCCGTAAGCTGGACCGGAGTTCGATAGAACGGACCTCGCAGATAAGCGTCATCCTCATCGCGGGTGTGAACGCATTCGCACCATGGTTGGCGGCGACGGTCACCTTACTGCCGATAATAATAATCGGCGACATGGCCGTAGCCGCATGGGTGTCAATAGGCGCAGCCATATGTCTTCTCTTTGTCACCGGGTTGATGATGGGACGCCTCGGGAAGAAGAAGAGCCCGATGCTGAACGGCTTCCGGATGGCGGCGATCGGTGTTGTCGTGTTCCTGATGGGTATGCTTATCGAACGCACGTTATGATTCAGCAGATCCTCGGAACCGGGTCGCCTACCGGTGGTTCAAGAACACGACGACCGCCCATCTCCGTATTGATGACCACGCGGTCGTACTTCTTGGTGGCATGACCGATTATGGCGGCGTTCGCGCCTTCGGGGTGTTGCTTCAGCGCTGCGAGCACCTCCTCGGCAGCTTCGGGCACACAGGCTATGACTGCCTTCCCCTCATTGCCGATACTCAGTGGGTCGATGCCCAGCAGTTCGCAGGCATTGTTCACCGTCTCGCTGATCGGTATCGAATAATCATCAAGCTCAATTCCCACGCCGGACTTGGACGACCACTCGTTGAGACAATTCGCCAGTCCTCCGCGGGTGGGGTCCTTGATAGTCACGATGCCGCCTACTTTCAGAGCCGATGCGATCATCCTGTTCAGCGGTGCGATGTCACTCTCCAACTCGGTCTCGAAACCGTATCCCTCTCGGAATGAGAGAAGGGCGACACCATGGTCTCCCATCCTGCCACTGACGATGATCACATCGCCATCGGCGATGTTGTCATCGGTGAGCCATTCCGACTTGACTTCGCGACTTTTTCTGGCCCTTTCCAGATTTGCATCCATGTGAGGGGACCGTCTGCCGATGCCGGAGGTGACGACGACCATCTTGTCAATGCTTCCCGACTCCATCACCTTGGTGTCACCGGTGACCACCGGAACACCGCAGGCGCGGCTGGTGGCAGCGAGACTGGCCATCACATGGTCGACGGTCTCGATGTCCAATCCCTCCTCGATTATGATGGCACAGGACAGGGCGATGGGCTCGCCACCCATCACCGAGATGTCGTTGACGGTGCCCGCAACGGAAAGGGAGCCGATGTCGCCTCCCGGGAATATCAATGGCTTGACAGTATGCCCGTCGGTGGTGAACACGATACCGTCCACTACCGCGGAGTCGTCCAAGGCCTCCAGCGGAACTTCGGAGTGGCTTCCCCTCAGATGGGAGATCACGTGCTGGGATAGGAACTCCTGCATGAGCTCGCCGCCGGCACCGTGGTTCATGATCACCTTCTTCATGCCACCTGCAACGAGGATGTCCAAGATAACCCTTGCCTTTCATCCCCTCGGTCAAAGGTCAAGAGATAAGCAATTTATACGTACTCGGTGTACAGAAACACGATGCCAGGAGAGCTAGTGGAAGACACCGTGGTGTTCGATGACCAGAAAGAGGGCAGCCAGCTCTACAATCGCGGCGCATTCGGTTATCCGCGCAGCGGCGGCGGCCTGGACCTCGACCTGGTCGAGGCGACCTTCCTGGTGCAGTCCGGTAAGATAGAGGTCATGCAGGACGGCGAGGCCGTCCACTTCCCCGAGCTCTTCCGTCATTCGGCATCGATAATTCCTGAGTTCGACATCAAGTACCTCGTATACAGCGAGCTCCGTGCCCGTGGCTTCATTGTGAAACCGAACGTCGGTGACTACGATCTGCGAGTATACAGTCGCGGGGACCTACCCTCCCGTTCCCGGGATAGGTATTGGGTCAAGGCCGTTTCCGAACGTTCCAAGTTCGACATCAGCGAGTTCTTCCGCCTCTTGGCGTTGTTGAAGGAGGATAAGCGGGAGCTTCTCTACGGAGTGGTTGACGAGGAGGGCGACATCACCTACTACGTGGTGTCGTACGGTGTGCCGAAGGCCAAGTGGAACATGGAAGTGGCCGATGAGAAGTGTCTCGGTCACCTGGTTCAAGACCGCGTGTTCGTGTTCGACGAGAGGCAGGCCACCATGCTTATGGACGCCGGCCATTTCGGCAAGAAGATGGGTGACGTGTTACAACTGTCCATCATTGAGAGCGCCTACCTGATGTCCAAAGGACTGTTGGAGGTGATGGCCTCCGACCAGATGGTGGATATCGACGAGGTTTTGGAGTTCGGCAAGTCGCAGCAGGACGAGTTCACCATCCGCAAGGACGCTTACTTCCACCTCCGTGACGAGGGCCTGCTGGTGAAGACCGGCTTCAAGTACGGCACCCATTTCCGGATGTACGAGGACCACCCCGACAGATGCCACGCCCGTTATCTCGTGCATGCCACCTCGGCGGACAAGGGCACATCCTGGCCGGAGATATCACGGGCGGTGCGCCTGGCGCACGGCGTCAAGAAGGAGATCCTTTTCTCCATGGTCGGCGCCAATGGTGTGGAACTGATGGG